>NZ_RZQG01000343.1:0-5841 GCF_003998635.1 Mesorhizobium sp. M7D.F.Ca.US.004.03.1.1 | reverse complement strand
GATCGTAGTCTCGCTGATGGTGCCTTGCGTCGAGGATGCCTGGAAGGCGATCCTGCCGGTGGTCGAGGAGACGGAGGCCGACGGCATCGAGCTCAATTTCGGCTGCCCGCACGGCATGTCGGAGCGCGGCATGGGTGCCGCCGTCGGCCAGGTGCCGGAATACATCGAAATGGTCGTGCGCTGGTGCAAGCAGAACACCCGCATGCCTGTCATCACCAAGCTGACGCCCAACATCACCGATGTGAGGAAGCCCGCGCGCGCGGCACACGCTGGCGGCACCGACGCCGTGTCGCTGATCAACACCATCAACTCGATCACCGGCGTCGATCTCGATAGCTTCGCGCCCCAGCCGACCATCGACGGCAAGGGTTCGCATGGCGGCTATTGCGGCCCGGCGGTGAAGCCGATCGCCATGAACATGGTGGCCGAGATCGCGCGCGATCCTGAAACCCACGGCCTACCGATCTCCGGCATCGGCGGCATCACCACCTGGCGCGACGCGGCCGAATTCATGGCGCTCGGCGCCGGCAATGTGCAGGTGTGCACGGCGGCGATGACCTACGGCTTCAAGATCGTGCAGGAAATGATCGCCGGCCTGGAAAACTGGATGGACGAGAAGGGCCATGCCTCGCTGGACGACATTGTCGGCCGCGCCACGCCCAATGTCACCGACTGGCAATATCTCAACCTCAACTACATCGCCAAGGCGCGTATCGACCAGGACGCCTGCATCAAATGCGGCCGCTGCCACATCGCCTGCGAGGACACTTCGCACCAGGCGATCACCAGCATGGTCGACGGCGTCAGGCACTTCGAAGTGATCGAGGCTGAATGCGTCGGCTGCAATCTGTGCGTCAATGTCTGCCCGGTCGAGAACTGCATCACCATGGAGCCGCTGGCCGCCGGCGTGATGGACCAGCGCACCGGCAAGCCGGTGTCGCCGATCTACGCCAACTGGACGACGCACCCGAACAATCCGATGGCCAAGGTAGCGGCGGAGTAGGGGCCGGCGCTCAACGAAAAAACGGCGCCTTCGGGCGCCGTTTTTCATTTTCTTATTGCAGATAAAAATTATCCACGATAAGAGATATCCATGAATTGGAGACCAACACAATGAAGCTGGGCGAGGGCGTTGAAGCAGCCATCCACTGCGCCGCCATGCTGGCCGGCGTCGAAGGCAACAGCACCATGGCGGGCGCTGCCATGGCGGAGGCCTTTGGCCTGTCGCCAAGCTATCTGCTGAAGCATCTCAACATGCTGAGCGCGGCGCGCATCCTGGAATCGGTCTCGGGACCGGCCGGCGGCTACCGGCTGGCGCGGCCGGCCGAGCGGATTTCGCTGCTCGATATCGTGCTGGCGGTCGAAGGGCGCGAGCCGGCTTTTCGCTGTGGCGAAATCCGCCGCAACGGTCCGGTCAGGCTCGACGCCTCGGCCTACGTTAAACCCTGCGGCATCAATGCCGCGATGCTGAAGGCCGAACGGGCTTATCGCGCCGCACTCGCCGAGGCAAAGCTGTCGGATATCGTGGCCACTTACGCGGCAGAAGGCGACCCCAGATCGCTTGTCGCGAGCTGCGCCTTCGTCGAGCGCCATCAGCGGCCGCAGAAATCCAGTTCAACCAAGCAAGCGTAAAGGACATCAAGATGAAACAGAGGCTGCAATTTTTCGCCAAGGCGCCGGAGATCATGAAGGCGGTGTCGGCGCTCAACAAGGCGGTGGACGAATGCGGGCTCGAGGAAAGCCTGCTGCACCTGATCAAGCTCAGGGCGTCGCAGATCAATGGCTGCTCGTACTGCGTCGAGATGCATAGCCGTGAGGCGAGGCGTGACGGCGAGACCGAGCAGCGGCTCTATCTGGTTTCGGCCTGGAAGGAATCGCCGCTGTTTTCCGAGCGCGAACGCGCCGCCTTGGCCTGGACCGAGGCCGTCACCCTGATCGCCAACAACGGCGTGCCGGACGAACTCTATGCAAGGACGCTCGAGCATTTCTCGGAAGAGGAGCTGGTCAAGCTGTCCGTAGCGCTCGGCATGATCAACACCTGGAACCGGCTGTGCATCCCGTTCCAGGCCATTCATCCGATGCCGGCGGCCAAGGCCGCCTGATTGTCCGGATTGGGTTTTGGAGCGCCGTCGAGAAGGCGGCGCTCCAACTGTTTTATGGGAGAGTTTGATGCCTGCCGATTTGCCTTCGACCTTGTTGTTTCTCGGCCGCCTGTTGCTCGGCGGCGCCTTCGTCTTCGCCGGCCTGCGCAACATCCAGAACGCGGCCTTCCTGACCGGGCTGATGGCCGCGCGCGGCGTGCCGCAGTCACGGTTGGCATTGTGGCTCGGCATTGTCCTACAGGTCGCCGCCGGTGTGCTGGTCATCGCGGGCCTCTGGACGGCATTCGCTGCGACGGTGCTGCTGGTGTTCCTGATCGTCGCCACGCCGATGTTCCACAATTTCTGGGACCATCAGGGTCCGGAGCGCGCTTCGCGTATCAATGGCTTCGTCGGCAATGTCGCTCTGAGCGGTGGTTTTCTGACGCTGATCGCGCAGTCTGCTTGATGCGGCTCCATGCCGAGTTCGGCAGTGTGGTGCCGACGGCATCCATCATTAAATCGGAACCAATCCAGCCGTTGACGCATTTCGCACCTGTATGCCGAGCATCCAGGATGAAATATGAAAATAGCCCATGTCGCGCCGCTTTATGAATCGGTGCCGCCCAGACTCTATGGCGGCACCGAGCGCATCGTCTCGTATCTGACCGAAGCGCTGGTCGATTTGGGCCATGAGGTGACACTGTTTGCCAGTGGCGACAGCCAGACCTCCGCGAAGCTGGTGGCTGGCCGGGAGTGCGCCCTTCGCCTCGACCCGCGCCCGCTGAAATCCGAGATTGCGGCACATCTTTCGATGTTGGCGCAGGTGCGAGACCGGGCGCGAGAGTTTGACGTCATCCACTTCCACCTCAGCCACTTCCTGCACTTTTCCTTCTTCGAGGACATTGCCGAGCGGACGGTGACGACGCCGCATGGCAGGCTGGACTATGTCGACCTGGCGCCCACCTATGAGCGTTTCCCGCGTTTTCCCCTGATTTCCATTTCGCACAGCCAGAAGGCAGGCCTAGCCAAGGCCAACTGGCTGGCGACGATCCACCACGGACTGCCGACCGGTATCTACGAACCCACTTTCGGGGCGACACCGGAAGAACCCTATCTTGCCTTCCTCGGCCGGTTTTCACGCGACAAGCGCCCCGACCGTGCCATCGAGATCGCGATGCGCTCGGGGCTCAAGCTGAAGCTTGCGGCAAAGATCGGCGACGACGATCGCGCCTATTTCCATGAGGTGGTCGAGCCGTTGATCGACGGCGATCGCATCGTCTATGTCGGCGAGATCGAGGAGCACCAGAAGGCGGAATTTCTCGGCAAGGCGGCCGGCTTGCTGTTCCCGATCGACTGGCCGGAACCGTTCGGCCTTGTCGCTATCGAGGCAATGGCCTGCGGCACGCCGGTGATCGGCTGGAATTGCGGTGCACTGCCGGAAATCATCGATCACGGCGTGACCGGGTTCATCGCGGAGTCGGTGGATGGCGCGGTCGCAGCGGTGCCTGACCTGCTGCAACTCGACAGGCGAAAGGTGAGAGCGGTTTTCGAAAAGCGGTTTTCCGCCAGAAGAATGGCCGGCGACTATCTAGCCGCCTATGCGCGGCTGATCGGCGTCCCGAGCGAGGCGAAAGCGTCGTGAGCAGCGGTGTGCACCAGCGGCAAGACCGCAACAACGGGGATCTATGACCAATGGCTCTACTCGATGAGCGCCAGCTCGATCCTGCAGTTGCGCTTGCATCGCTCGACGCAACCGCACCTCGCGAGCCGCACCGGCTGTTTGCGCTCAAGCAGGGCGACTGCTTTGCGGTCGCCGATGCCTATGGCGACATACGCGGCGCCGGCGACGGTTTCTTCCGCGACGACACACGGGTGCTCTCCGAATTCCGGCTGACCGTCGGTGGCCGGCAGACTTCGTTGCTTGGCGCTTCGCTCAGCCAGGACAATGTGCTGTTCACCACCAACCTGACCAATCTGCCGATGCAAAGTGCCGCCGGTCGCGACATTCCGCAGGGCGCCATTCATGTCGAACGCGTCAGGCTGCTGTGGCAGGACAGGCTGTTCGAACGCATCACACTTTCCAACTACAGCCGGGAAACCTCGACAATCGGCGTTTCCCTACACTTTGCCGCCGATTTCCGCGACATGTTCGAAGTGCGCGGCTCGACACGGCTGCGCCGTGGGATGGCGCATGTGGCCGAGATGGACGCGACATCCGTTCTGCTGCGCTATGACGGGTTGGACGGGCTGGCGCGCGCATCGGCGATATCGTTCTCGCAAGCACCGGACCAGCTGACGGCCGACCGCGCCGATTTCCTGCTCGCCGTGACCAAGCGCAGCAGCATGGTGCTGTATGTCGAGGTTGGTCCCGAGTTGGCCGAGCCGCCCGATCGCGACCGTTTCCGCGCCGCTGCCGCCCGGGCGCGCTTTGGCATGCGGGCCAAGCGTCGCCATGGCGCGACGGTGCACAGTTCTGGTCGCGTCTTCAACGATTGGGTCGAGCGTGCCCGTGCCGATGTCGCGCTGCTGACCACCGAGCTTGCGACCGGACCCTATCCCTATGCCGGCATTCCCTGGTTCTCGACGGCGTTCGGCCGTGACGGCGTCATCTCGGCGCTGCAGATGCTATGGCTCAATCCGGGCCTGGCACGGGGCGTGCTGGCCTTCCTTGCCCAGCACCAGGCGACGGAGACGTCGCCGTTCAGCGATTCGCAGCCGGGCAAGATCATGCACGAGACGCGCAAGGGCGAGATGGCGGCGCTGCGGGAGCTTCCCTTCGGCCGCTACTATGGCGGCGTCGATACGACGCCGCTCTACATCCATCTCGCCTGTGCCTATGCTGATCGTACCGGTGACATGGCGTTCATCGACAGCCTGTGGCCGTCGCTATGCGCCGCGGCCGAATGGACGGAGGAGGCGGGCCGAGAGACCGGCTTCGTGACCTATCAGCGGGCCGCCGAGTCCGGTCTCGCCAACCAGGGATGGAAGGACAGTTTCGATTCCGTCTTTCATGCCGATGGCCGCATTCCCAAGGGCCCGATCGCGCTGGTCGAAGTGCAGGGCTATGTCTTTGCCGCCTTTCGGGGGCTGGCCAAGCTTGCCCGCCGCCGTGGCGAGGACGACAAGGCCGATCACTGGGAGGATCGCGCCGAGGCCATGCGGGTGGCCGTGGAACGCGACTTCTGGCTCGACGATCTCGGCTTCTACGCCCTGGCGATCGATGGCGAAGGCGAACCCTGCAAGGTGCGGACCTCGAATGCGGGCCATCTCCTCCTTGTCGGATTGCCTGAGCCGGCGCGGGCGCAGATGGTCGCAGACCAGCTTCTTTCCGCCTCCTTCCATTCCGGCTGGGGGCTGAGAACGCTTGCCGACGATGCCGTGTTCTTCAACCCGATGTCGTACCACAATGGCTCGATCTGGCCGCATGACACCGCCATGTGCGGTGCCGGCCTGGCGCGTTATGGCGAGCGTGAAAGCGTGGTCCGCCTGATGAGCGGCACGTTCGAATCCGCGGTCCATTTCAACATGCGGCTGCCCGAACTGTTCTGCGGTTTTACCCGCGCGCCGGGCGAAGCACCCATCGCCTATCCCGTCGCCTGCCTGCCGCAAGCGTGGTCGGCAGGCTCCGCCTTCATGCTGATGCAGGCGTGCCTTGGCCTGGAGATCGACGGCTGGGACGGCGAAATCCGGGTTACCCGCCCGAGGCTGCCGATCGGCATCGACACGCTCACGCTTCGCCACCTGGGCGTTGGCGAAAGAG
>NZ_RZQG01000342.1:0-5863 GCF_003998635.1 Mesorhizobium sp. M7D.F.Ca.US.004.03.1.1 | reverse complement strand
GTTGATATATTGTGTCATGGCGCCGAGCTGGTCGGCCACCCCTGATGGATGCGTCAGCCAGCCGATGCGCCAGCCGGTCATCGCCCAGGCTTTGGAGAAGCTGTTGACCGACAGCACCCGGTCCCCGTCCTCGGTGATCTGCAGGATGGAGGGGGCAACGTCGCCGTCGAAATAGAGCCGGCCATAGACCTCGTCGGAGATGATCCAGATGCCGGTGCGCCGGCTGAAATCGAGCAGCGCCAGCATCTCCTCGCGCGATGCGGTCCAGCCGGTCGGGTTGGATGGCGTCGACAGGAAGATCGCCCGCGTGCGGGCGTCGCAGGTGGCGAACAGCCGGTCGAAATCCAGATGCCAGTCGCCCCTGAAATCGAGCGAAAACGGCCGTGGCTCACCGCCGATCAAATGGATGGCGTTGTGGATGTTGGGCCATTGCGGCGCGACATAGACGACGTTGCTGCCGGTATCGACCAGCAGTTCCAGCGCCAGGTACAGCGCCTGCATGCCGCCAGGCGTGACGATGGTGCGCGCGATCGGGATCGGCCGGCCATGGATGCGCGTCTGGTACTCCGACAGCGCCTCGTTCAACGGGGCGTGGCCGCGCATGTTGGGAACGTAGAAGGTCAGGCCGTCATCGAAGGCGGCCTTGGCGGCGTCGCGGATGAAAGCCGGCGTCACCATGTCGCCTTCGCCGTACCACAGCGCGATCACATCGCCCAGTTCACGCGCCCGCACGGCAAGGTTGGCGATGTTTTCTGTGTGAAGATCGCGAATCTGGGCGCGCACGCCGTCAAAGGCATAGCGCGCGCTGGACGATGACTGGGGCAGTACGAACGACAAGGACTGAAACCCCTCCTACCCGGAGCACAACGATGGACTGGCCGGGAAGCCGGTCCGGTACGGCCGTCGCCATCGATCCTGGAATGCTTATCCAAAGTGCGGCACTTTTCAAGGCGAAAGTTTTAAGCTTAAAAAGTTTGACCGTCCTGTTGCCGTGCCGATACGCCTTTTTGCGCCAGCTGCGCCCGTCTCATGCCAATTCGTCGCGTGTGGCGGCACAGTTGGCCGCAGCGCCGGCGCCGAGAAACATGGTGTCGCTGGCCAGGATGAAGAAGCTGGCGCCGATGGCTGCCCATTGCCCGACAGGTTGTGGGCTGGCGCAAAATATGCCGGCGGCCTTGCCGTGCGCGATCGTCGCGCCGACGATCGTCCGGATCGCCGCATTGAGCCTGTCTACGCCTTGCGGTCCCAGCGCATCGATCGACACCGAAAGATCGCCGGGGCCGACGAAGATCACGTCGATGCCGTCGACGGCCGCGATCGCTTCGATGTTGGCCAGCCCTTCTGATGTCTCGACCTGGATCGCGACGACGATCCTGTCATTGGCGCCGGCCAGATATTCCGGAATGCGATAGCCATAGCCGGCGGCCCGGCCGGGACCGACACCGCGCTCCCCTTTTGGCGGATAGCGCGAGGCTTTGACGGCCATCGCGGCCTGGGGGGCGGTCGATATGCGCGGCACCAGCACGCCTTGGGCGCCGCTATCCAAGGCCGCCTGGATGGCCTCCGGCGCATGGCCGGGAACACGCACCATGGCCGGCACGCGATGCACGTCGGCCGCGCGCACCATGGTCTCGATCATGTCGCGCGAGATCTGGGCATGTTCCCAGTCGATGCAGAGGAAATCGAGACCGGACTGCGCCATCACTTCGACCGCGACGGGATGGGGAATGGCTGCAAAGGAGCCGACAAGGTTCGTCTTGCCGATGCATTTCTGGCGGAACTCGCTCATGCCGATCCCCTTTTTCGTCCTGCCCAAATCCATATCCGCAAACCATCGCCAGGCGAAGCTATTTCATGCTTGAAATATTTTTGCGGAGCCGTAGCGTGCGATCTTCGCCGGGAGGTCGCGACATGAACAAACCACACCCCTTGCACGGCCCGAACAGACTGAAGCTCGGCGTCTTTTCGACCAATGCCGATGGCGGCCTTGCCATCACCGACGTTCCGGAACGCTGGACAGCGAGCTGGCAGGACAATCTGACCGCGGCGCAGATCGCCGATCGGGCAGGGCTGGAGTTCATGCTGCCGATCGCGCGCTGGCGCGGCTTTGGCGGCCGCAACAAGGTGCGCGAATGGTCGTTCGAGACCTTCACCTGGGCGGCAGCACTTGCCATGGCCACCGAGCAGATCGGCCTGTTCATGACCGTGCATGTGCCGCTGGTGCATCCGCTCTACGCAGCCAAGGCGCTGGCGACGGTCGACCACATCAGCCAGGGCCGCGCCGGCCTCAACATCGTCTGCGGCTGGAACCCGAAGGAATTCGGCATGTTCGGCACGCCCCTGGTCGAGAAGGGCTACGACCAGGCAGCGGAATGGATCGAAATCCTCGAAAAGCTTTATGCCTCGCCCGAGCCGCTCGACTATGAGGGCACCTACTATCGCCTCAAGGAAGCCGTCAGCCGGCCGGCTAGCCTGCAGGTTCCGCGCCCCGTGACAATGAACGCTGCTTTCGGCGGGCCGGGTCGCGATTTCGCCGCCGCCAGATGCGATTATCTGTTCACGACCTTTTCCGAGATGAGCGATGCCGGCAAGCACGTCGCCGACATCAGCGAGCGCGCCGACAAGGCAGGCCGCGACGTCGGCGTCTACACGGTGGCGCATGTCGTCTGCCGTCCGACGATGGAGGAGGCGCAGGCCTATTACACGCGCTACGCCGTTGATATGGCCGACCACGATGCGGTCGATGCGCATATGGCAGGCAAGAAGGAATTCTCGCAATCGCACGACCCGCATGCCTATGACCGCTATCGGCAACGTTTCGCCGGCGGCGCCGGCACCTACCCGCTGGTTGGAACCCCGGAAACGATCGCCGCCGACATGGCCGCCATTGCCGGGCACGGCTATCAAGGCATCGCGCTGTCCTTCGTCAACTACACGCAGGAACTGCCCTATTTCTGCGATCACGTGCTGCCGATTTTGCGGAAGGCGGGACTGCGCGAATAATTTATTCCTGGGACAATCGATAGTTTATTCCGGGATGACGGCGGTAGCTTGGATCTCCACCTTGGCCCGGTCCTCGACCAGCGCCACCACCTGCATGGCGGCCATCGCCGGAAAGTGCCGGCCGATCACCTCGCGATAGGCCTCGCCGATGCCCCTGAGGTTGGCGAGGTATTCGGCCTTGTCGGTGAAATACCAGGTCATCGAGGTGATGTGCTGCGGCCCCGCACCGGCCTCGGCCAGCACCGCGACGATGTTCTCGAGCGTCTGCCGCACCTGGCCGACAAAATCGTCGGTCTCGAACTGGCATTGTCCGTTCCAGCCGACCTGTCCGCCTACGAAGACGAGCTGCCCGCGTGCCGCGACGCCATTGGCGTAGCCGACAGGTTTTGCCCAGCCTTCCGGCTGCAGAATCGTATGCATTCAAAACCTCCCGGTATTCCAAAAACCAAGTCTCAAAATCGCCGTCAATTTCTCGCCGTCAGGCCGCGCCCAGCACTTGTCGCGCAATCACCACTTTCTGGACGTCGGAGGCACCCTCATAGATGCGCAGCGCGCGGATCTCGCGATACAGGCTTTCGACGATATGGCCTTTGCGGACACCGTCGCCGCCATGCAGCTGCACGGCCTTGTCGATCACCTCTTGCGCCTTGTCGGTGGCAAACAGCTTGGCCATCGCCGCCTCGCGGGTGACGCGGGGCGCACCCATGTCCTTGGCCCAGGCGGCGCGGTAGACCAGAAGCGCCGCCGCGTCGACGTCGAGTGCCATGTCGGCGATATGCCCCTGCACCATCTGCAGCTCCGCCATCGGCGCGCCGAACAGTTTGCGCTCGGCCACCCGTTTGATGCTCTCGTCCAGCGCGCGGCGGGCAAAGCCAAGTGCCGCCGCGCCGACAGTCGAGCGGAACACATCGAGCACCGACATGGCGATGCGGAAGCCGTCGCCTGGTTTGCCGATCAGTGCCGAGGCTGGCAGGCGGACCTGGTCGAAAGACAGCCGCGCCAGCGGATGCGGCGCGATCACTTCGAGCCGCTCGGCGATGCCGAGGCCCTTGGTGTTATCAGGCACGAGGAAGGCCGAGAGCCCCTTGGCGCCGGGCGCCTCACCGGTGCGGGCAAAGACGACATAGAGATCGGCGATGCCGCCATTGGAGATCCACGTCTTCTCGCCGGACAGGACATAGCTATCGCCGTCGCGGATCGCCGTCATTTCGGTGTTGGCGACGTCCGATCCCGAGCGCGGTTCCGACAGGGCGAAGGCTGATATCGCCTTGCCGGCGCGCGTCTTTGCCAGCCATTGCTGCTGCGGCGGCGTGCCGAACAGGCTGAGCGCACCGGTGCCGAGCCCCTGCATGGCGAAGGCAAAATCGGCCAGCCCGTCATGGCGGGCAAGCGTCTCGCGTGTGATGCACAGGGTGCGGACGTCGAGTGGTCCCGGATTGTCCGTGTCGAGCGCCGTCGGCTTCAACCAGCCATCCCGGCCAAGCTTGCCCACCAGCTCGCGGCAGGCGGCATCGACATCATGATGATCGACCGGCAGGTTTTTCGCGCACCATGCCTCCAGCTGCTCGGCGAGCTGGCGATGGCGATCCTCGAAAAACGGCCAGTTGAGAAAACTCTTGTCAGCCATCAATTGCCCTCGAACACCGGCTTTTCCTTGGCCACGAACGCCTTGTAGGCGCGCTCGAAGTCGCGCGTCTGCATGCAGATCGCCTGCGCCTGCGCTTCCGCTTCGATCGCCTGGTCGAGACCCATCGACCATTCCTGGTTGAGCTGCGTCTTGGTGATGCCATGGGCGAAGGTCGGGCCGGAGACGATGCGCGCGGCCATGTCGAGCGCATCGGCCTCCAGCGATGCGGCATCGACCAGCCTGTTGTAGAACCCCCAGCGCTCGCCTTCTGCCGCCGTCATGGTACGGCCGGTGTAGAGCAGTTCGGCGGCGCGGCCCTGGCCGATGATGCGCGGCAGGATCGCGCAGGCGCCCATGTCGCAACCGGCGAGACCGACTCGGGTGAACAGGAATGCGGTCTTTGCTTCCGGCGTGGCGATCCGGATATCGGAGCTCATGGCAATGATGGCGCCGGCGCCGACCGCGACGCCATCGACCGCCGCAATAATCGGCTTGCCGCAATTCAGCATCGCCTTGACGAAATCGCCGGTCATGCGGGTGAAGGCGAGAAGCTGCTTCATGTCCATCTTGACCAGCGGGCCGATGATGTCGTGGACATCGCCGCCAGAGCAGAAATTGCCACCATTGGAGAGAAACACCACGGCGTCGACGTCGTCGGCATAGACGAGGTCGCGGAACGTGTCGCGCAGCTCGGCATAGCTATCGAAGGTCAGCGGGTTCTTGCGTTCCGGCCGGTCGAGCCGGACCTTTGCGATCCTGCCTTCGACCTCCCACAGGAAATGCTTCGGCTTGCGCCCGACCATCGCGATCATTCGCGTCCCTCCCAGTTGCTGCGGAACGAGGTCAGCATGCCGGTCAGCCGGCGCGCGTCGTCCTCGCTGACCTTGCCCAGCAATTCACCGATCCAGCCTTCATGCGCCGCGGCGATGGTGGCAAAGGCCTGCGTGCCTTCCTCGGTCAGCCGCACCATCGAGGTGCGGCGATCGCCATTGCGCCGCGCGCGGGCGACAAGTCCTTCCGAAACCAGCCGGTCGACGATGCCGGTGACATTGCCGTTGGACACCAGCAGGAATCGCGACAGGTCGCTCATCAGCATGCCTTCCGGCACCCGATAAAGGGCTGCCATCACATCGAAGCGCGGCAGCGTCGTGTTGAAGTCCTTCTTCAGGCGCTCGCGCAGCTCGGCCTCGATCGTACGCGAGGCGCGCAGCAGCCTGATCCACAGCCTCAAGC
>NZ_RZQG01000341.1:0-5879 GCF_003998635.1 Mesorhizobium sp. M7D.F.Ca.US.004.03.1.1 | reverse complement strand
GGGTCGCCGGCTGCGGCGCTGCGGTCAGCGCCGAGAAGTCGATGCGGACCAGCCGGTCGGCCTTGTAGGTGTAGTAGGACGGGCTGCTGATTTTCACACCACCGCCGCCGGCGCCGGCCGGGGCTTTTGGCTTGTGCTTCGGTGGCGGGGGCGGAAACTCGCCTTGCGGCGCGCGCTTGACGCCGCCGCCGAAAAGCATGTCGAAGAGCCCCTGCGCGCCTGCCTGAGGCACACCGAAAGCGAGCGTTGCCGTGATCGCCATCAGCGGCATCACGGTTGCTTTGTTTCCGAGGAATTTCATGGATCACCCGCTCCGGTCGCAACCGGTTCCCGTTCCGCACGCTCGATCGTCCCGCTCACCGCATGGCGGATGTAAGGCGCGACTATACTGATTCATACCGATTTCGTTAAGCTTTCATAAATTTTGGAACGCCTGTTGCAGAACGGTTTCACAACATCGTGACGGCTGGAGCAGAAGGTGTTTCCGCTCCAGCCGTGAAATCCCTTGCGGATCAGGCGTTGGCGCCGCCATCGATGGTCAGCGCGGCGCCGGTCACGAAACGGCCCTCCGGGCCTGCCAGCCAGGCGACCATGCCCGCGATGTCCTCGGCCTTGCCGAAGCGCGGTGTCGCCATCTTCTGGCGCTGGTGTTCGGCATGCGGGCCATCGGCCGGGTTCATGTCGGTGTCGGTCGAGCCGGGATGAACGACATTGGCGGTGATGCCGCGTGGGCCGAGGTCGCGCGCCAGCGCCTTGGTCAGGCCGACCAGCGCCGCCTTGCTGGTAGAATAGGCGGTGAGGCCGATGTCCGTCGCCCGTTCGGCAAGATTGCTGCCGATCGAGATGATCCGGCCGCCCTCGCCCATATGGGCCGCCGCCGCCTTGGAGGCGATGAAAGAGGCTCGCAGATTGACCTCCATGGTCTCATCGAAATCGGCCAGCGACAATGTAGCGATAGGAGCCGCGCGCCAGATGCCGGCGCTGTTGACCAGGATGTCGAGCCGGCCAAAGGCACTCGCGGCGTCATCAACCGCCCTGTCTATGGCGGCGGCATCGCGGCTGTCGGCCTTGATCGCGATGGCGCGGCCACCCTTGGCCTCGATGTCGGCGACAACAGCACGGGCCTGATCCTCGCCATGCACATAAGTCAGCGCGACACTGGCGCCATCGGCCGCGAGACGTCGCGCAATCGCCGCACCGATGCCGCGACTGCCGCCGGTGACGATCGCGGCCTTGCCGCCCAGTTGGTTGGATGACATCGATTTCTCCTTTTTGTAATGATCGATACATAAATATCTGTCAGCCTTGCCCGTCGGCGTCAACTGAATTATGTATCGATCAACACAGAAAAGAGCATCATGTCGGAACGAGGCCGCCCCCGCACCTTCGATCGAACCTCTGCATTGCGCTGCGCGATGGAGGTCTTTTGGGCGCGTGGCTACGAAGGCGCGTCGATGAGCGAGCTGACCGCCGCCATGCGCATCAACTCGCCCAGCCTCTATGCCGCCTTCGGCAGCAAGGAGGCGCTGTTCCTCGAGGCGACGGAGCTTTATTCGCGCACCGAGGGCGCCGACATCTGGCTGGCGCTGGAGGAAGCACCGACCGCGCGGCTGGCGATCGAACAATTTCTGTGCCTGACGGCGAAAGCCTATGCACAGACCGATCGCCCGCAGGGCTGCCTGGTCGCGCTTGGCGCGCTGCATCAGGACTCGAGCCGCGGCGCCATCTGCGATGATCTGCGCCGCCGCCGCGCCGAAAACCATAGCGCGCTGCAGAAGCGTCTCGAGCGCGGCGTTGCCGAAGGCGAACTGCCGGCGGATTTCGACGCCAGCGCCATCGCGACCTTCTTCGCCACGGTTCAGCACGGCATGTCGATCCAGGCACGCGACGGGGCATCGTACGCCGCCCTGCTGGCGACGGTAGCTGGGGCCATGGCTGCCTGGAAGATGTTGGCCGGCACCGACGCAGCGTGACAAACGCCCGCCAGTGTGCTCGAAATTCGCCGGCAAGGCCGGGAGGGACGAGAGCGTGAAAAAGGGTTATCGCGAACTGCTGGACGAGGCGAACGCCGAGATTGAAGTGGTTTCGCCGGAGGAAGCAGCCGGACTGCTCGACGATGAAGACACCATTTTCGTCGATCTGCGCGACCCTCGCGAGGTGGAACGCGACGGCAGGATTCCCGGCGCCAAACATGTCACCCGAGGCATGCTGGAATTCTGGATCGATCCCGAAAGCCCTTACCACAAGCCATTCTTCGCTTCGGGAAAGAGCTTCGTCTTCTTCTGTGCAGGCGGCTGGCGCTCGGCGCTGGCCACCAAGACGGCGCAGGACATGGGGCTTTCGCCGGTCAAGCACATCCTTGGCGGCTACACCGCCTGGAAGGCCGCCGGACTGCCGGTCGAACCCGGTGAAAAGAAGAAGTAAACTCGATCGACGCTCAATGCAGCAGCGACGGCTCGCGATGCATCACGAAGCCGACCGCGCGTTCGATCACACCCTTGTCCGCAAGGATACGGCGGTGGCCGAGCCCATCGGCCCAGTAAAGCCGCACATGGCCGCCTGCGCCGGCATAGCGCCTTGCATGATCGGCCGAGACTTCGCGGTCGTCCTGTGCGTGGATGACCAGGGTCGGCACCGGCGCCTGGGCAAGCTGGCGGTCGCCGGTGAATTCGTGCAGCGGCCTGCCGGAAAGATGTTCGACACGGTCCGCCATGGCGACCTGCGAGCGCGGGCCGACATTGAGCATGCGGCTGAAGTCGGCAAAAATCGCCGGCAGGGAACTTGGCGCCGCAATCAGCACCAGTCGTCCGGCCGCCAGTGGCGGAATGTTCTTGACCGAACCGGCGATGGCATTGGCGGCGACTGCGCCGCCGAAGGAATGGCCGACCGCCGCCACGAACGGGCCGAACCATTCGCCGGCAACCCGCACCGCATCCACCGCATTGACCATGTTCAACCGCCGGCCCTGCGACTGGCCGTGGCCAGGCAAGTCAAGCGAAACGACCCTGTAGCCGGCGGCACGATAGCCTTCGATCAACGCGCGCATATATTCGGTGCGTGAGCGCCAGCCATGGACGACAAGCACCGTGCCGGCGACTGCCCTGCCCGGCTCCGGTCGGAACTCGTGCACCATGACGCAGCCGGTCGCGGTCTTCAGCCGGTGATGACGCGCCTCGGTCATGAACTCGGCAGCACGGCCGATGGCGCGGCGTTCGCCGTCGCTGAGCGCCTTGACGCTCGGCGTGCGGCAGAACAATTCGAACGCCGCTCGCCCGGTCAGGCGTGGCGCGACACGCTCGGCCGCACCAAACACGCCCCGGATGACCTTCAGCCCGAATGATGCCATAGTGAGAATCCATCCATACGTTCAAGCATGAACATAATAGTTCAAAGATGAACAATAAACAAGAGCTACCTTGGGACAGCCCGCGTTTTCGCAACTGGGTCGCGGTGGCGCGCGCCTGCCATGTGCTGGAACGCACGCTGGCGGTGAAGCTCGCGCCGCTCGATTTGAAGCCGGCGCAGCTCGACGTGCTGATGAACCTCTACCGCCATCCCGGCATGTCGCAGCACGACCTTGCCCGCAAGCTGCTCGTCGGCCGTTCCAACATCACCATGCTGCTGCCGCAGCTGGAAGCGCGCGGCCTGCTGCGCCGCGAAGGCGATGAAAAGGACAAGCGAATCTTGCGGCTCGCCCTGACGGAAGCCGGCGAGGCGCTGCTGATGCAGGCGCTGAAAGTGCATATGGCGCTGATCGAGAAGGCGATGAGCCAGTCGACACCGGAACAGTGCGACATGATCGGCGATCAGATGCGCAAGATCTATGAGGTTCTGAAAGAGGCTTGAGCGCCCCTTTCAGCCCAGACCTACCACATCGTCTTCTTCGCCCGCTCCGGCCATTCCTTGTCGTAGGTCTCGCCGTCGATGGTCTTGCGGCTGGTGATTTCCAGGATCTGTCCGGGCGTCGGCAGCGACTTCGGATCGACGTGCCTTGCCGGATTCCAGAGTTCGGAGCGGACAATGGCGCGGGCGCATTGGAAATAGACCGAATCGACATCGACAACGGTCACCGAGCGCGCGGCCTTGCCGTCCACCATGAAGGAGGCACACAGCGCTGTATCCATGGTGATATGAGCACGGCCATTGACGCGCAGCGTCGTGCCGGAGCCCGGCACCAGGAACAGCAGGCCAACGCGCGGGTCGCGGATGATGTTTCTGAGCGAATCGGCGCGGTTGTTGCCGCGACGGTCCGGCATCATCAGCGTTTTCGGATCGTGAATGCGCACGAAGCCGGCGAGATCGCCGCGCGGCGAACAGTCCAGCCCCTCCGGCCCGCCGGTCGCCAGCGCGACGAAAGGCGAGGCTTCGATGAAGGCGGCATACTCTGGAATGACGTGGTCGAGTTCCTTGACCAGCGAGGCCTCGCCTGGGACGCCATAGAGCGCCTCAAGTTGCTCGACCGTGGTGATGACGGACATCTTTTTCGTCTCCAAACCTTTGCCGGCGCTACTCCAGATGTGTGACGTCTTCACGACACCAGCACGCCCAAGGCTAGCGGTCCCGGCTCAGGCCCTTTTCCGCAAGCTCGGCGAGATAGGCGTCCCAGCGCGCATCCTTCTCGTGGCCGAGCGTGTGCAGGTAATTCCAGGTGAAGATACCGGTGTCGTGGAAATCGTCGAAGGTGATGCGCACGGCGTAGTTGCCGACCGGCTCGATCTTCAGGATCGCCACATTGCGCTTGCCGGGAACCGTCACCCGCTGTTCGGGCGAATGGCCCTGCACCTCGGCCGATGGCGAGGCGACGCGCAACAGTTCCGCCGGCAGTTCGAACGGCCGATGGTCGGGAAAGGTGACGGATAGCAGTTTGCGGTCCTTCGAGACCCTGAGTTCTTTCGGTGCGGTCATGCTGTTCGATCCCGTATCATCCATCCTCCCTACGCCGCTTCGCCAAACGGGAAAAGCCTGTTTCAGGCCGACCGACATGCGATGTCGGCGCAGAGATGTTACCAAAGATCGAGAGACGGTATCTTGAATGAACGGCCGCATCGTATCACATAGCGGTATATAACGACGCCGTTCACGGTCACGGGAAGCGTTTGCATGGACATGATCGACCCTTTCGGTCGCACGATCAGCTATCTCCGCGTGTCGGTCACCGACCGCTGCGATTTCCGCTGCACCTATTGCATGGCCGAGGACATGGCCTTCCTGCCGAAGAAGGACCTGCTGTCGCTGGAAGAACTCGACCGGCTCTGCACGGTCTTCATCGGAAAGGGTGTCAGGAGATTGCGCCTCACCGGCGGTGAGCCGCTGGTGCGCAAGAACATCATGCATCTCGTGCGCCAGCTGTCGCGGCATCTCGACAGCGGCGCGCTGGAAGAACTGACGCTGACCACCAACGGCTCGCAACTGTCGCGCTTTGCCGCAGAACTCGCCGATTGCGGCGTCAGGCGCATCAACGTCTCGCTCGATACGCTCGATGCCGACAAGTTCCACAAGATCACCCGCTGGGGCCATCTCGACAAGGTCATGCAAGGCATCGACGCAGCACTTGCGGCCGGGCTGAAGGTCAAGCTCAACGCGGTCGCGCTGAAGGATTTCAACGACGCCGAGCTGCCCGAGATGATGCGCTGGGCGCACGGCCGCGGCATGGACTTGACGGCCATCGAAACCATGCCGATGGGCGAAATCGACGCCGACCGCACCGACCAGTATCTGCCGCTTTCGCTGCTGCGCGCGTCGCTGGAGCGCCAGTTCACGCTGACCGACATCCCCTTCAAGACCGGCGGCCCGGCCCGCTATGTCCATGTCGCCGAGACCGGCGGGCGGCTCGGCTTCATCACGCCGATGACGCATAATTTCTGCGAGAGCTGCAACCG
>NZ_RZQG01000340.1:0-5893 GCF_003998635.1 Mesorhizobium sp. M7D.F.Ca.US.004.03.1.1 | reverse complement strand
AAGGGACAGCCATGGAACGTTACGTCGAGGACTACCAGAAGCGGCGGCTTACCGAACGCGTCGACATCATCGCTGCCATCAATATCTTGAGGTCACAGGGCTGCGAATACGACGACCTGATCGAGGAGATCACCAAGGTCTTCTATGTCGACCTGGATGCCTTCAATGAAATCGTCATGGCGGCATAGGTTCGCTTAGATCGCAGTCGGTTTACATCACTGACGCAGCATAGCTGATCGCTCTGCGCGCGGGCTTAACTATCTGCCCCCGAGCTCCAACATATCGAAATGCCCTTCATCTAGTTGTCCTGCCGGCGCTTCTCGATTTGGTAGGTCAGCCAACGGCAGAACATCCCGACGATGGACAGCGCTGCGCCGCCAATCAAACAGGCGGTAAGCACTGGGCTTTTTGCAGCGCTCGACCAACTCACGATGGCGAGCAGGATCACACTCCCGGTCGAGATTAAATAACCGATCCCCTTCAGAAGGTGCAGCGAAGCTTTTGTCATGCATGGGCTCTCCCGACAGGTTTTGCCTTTCGGAACATTCTTCGCGTTGTGAAGTTCCATCGCTGCCACACAACCAAAAACGAGAGGCATCTTGATGCCCAATTATCTGAAGCTGACCACAATCACGAAGGGCCTCATCAGAGTGGTGGTCGAAACGCCACGTGGCGCGACGGCGAAACTGGCCTTCGAGCCGCGAACGCAGATGTTCGGCTATGTCCGTCCCTTGCCGGTCGGCATGATGTATCCCTATGACTGGGGCTTCATTCCTTCGACGCTAGGCGAAGACGGCGACCCTCTTGATGGGCTTGTGATTCATCAGGCAGCCACGGCTCCCGGAGTCGTGATCAAATGCAACTTGCTAGGCGCCTTGCGCGTCAAGCAGAAGGACGAAGGCGGTGAGGTTCTGCGCAACGACCGCTATGTCTTCTGTCCGCACAGGGAGGATGCTCCCGATGAGCCCGTTGCGGCGGATCACGTTCCAGATGACCTGCGGCGTGAGATCGAGCAGTTCTTTGTCTCCTCGGTGCTTGGAACCGGCAAGACCATCAAGTTTAAAGGCTGGCAAAATGCCGCCGAAGCTCGCAAGGCCATCAAGATGGGTGTGAAGGCCTTTTCAGCTCGCCGTTGAGTGGATCGAGGTTGCGACTCTCGCTGGCTGCCCGTCTAATTCCAGCACGTGCTGCCCGTCAGACTTTATCGCGCGGTATCAATCCACGCGGAACCGTTCGTCCGGTCGCAGGTTGCAACAGTTCCAACAGGAGATGCAGCTATGGATCACACCAACCACGTACGCCTTACCAGCAATGAATTGACCTCCGACATACTCGACGGCGCGACCATTTACGGTGCGGAGGATGAGAAGGTCGGTACAGTCTCTCACTTGCACGGCAGCGAGGTCGTCGTCGACGTCGGCGGCTTCCTGGGCATCGGCGCAAAACCGGTTGCCGTACCGGCCAACCAGCTGGACTTCATGCGCGACGAGAACGGCGACGTTCATGCGGTCACCACTTGGACCAAAGAACAGCTCAAGGCCATGCCTGAGCATCAGGATTGAGGATCAACAGGGGCTGGCTTCGGCTGGCCCCCAACTTTGTAAGGATGACAGGGTGACGTGGCCGAGGCGGAAGCCGCCAGGCGGACAGGTCAGTACAGCGCAGTCGACGGAGACCGGCTGTGGCGGCTAAAGGGCTAGTATACGGACGGCTTGGCGAAAATTGCCTGCATATCTGCGTCGACATGCAGCGCTTGTTTGGACCCGCCGGGCCTTGGGCGGTACCATGGGCCGAGAAAGTGGTGCCGGCCATAGAGGAACTGGTCGCCAGACATCCGCAGCGAACACTTTTCACCCGCTTTATCCCGGCCGAGCGGCCAGGTGAGGGACCGGGGATGTGGGCGAGCTACTATCGCCGGTGGGCAGAGGTGACGCTTTCCCATATCGATCCGGGCCTGATCGAGCTCATGCCACAACTTGCACGGTTCGTGCCGCCGGCCAAGCTCGTCGACAAGCACGTCTATTCGCCATGGACCGAAGGGCATCTCGACGCCCTGCTGCACGGTGCTGGGCGCCATCGATCGCGGCTTTCGCGTCGTTCTTGTCACCGACGCCATCTGCAGCTCCGCGGATCAAACGCATGATGCGCTGATGGAGCTTTATCGTTCGCGGTTCAGTGAGCAGGTCGAGGCAGTGACGATGCAGGAAGTCACGGATAGTTGGCAGTAAGATATGAAGGCTGACCAGTCTAACCCGCGCGCCGGAATGCCGAGGCGGTGACGCGGTTGCGGCCGCCGCGCTTGGCGGCATAGAGCGCCTTGTCGGCGGCGCTGAGCACCTTGTCGAAGCTGAGACCCTCCTTGGTGCCGAGGGCAAATCCGGCACTGACCGTGCATGTCAGCAAACCGGTCTCGGTTTCGATGCGACGTGCGGCGAAAGCTGCCCGTATGGCCTCGGCGGTGGCTTCCACCGTCTCGGGCAAGGTCCGCTTCAGCACCAGCGCGAATTCCTCGCCGCCCATGCGCGCGGCGACGTCGGCCGGGCGAAGATTGCCGGCGAGGTCCTGGGCGAACATCCTCAGCACCTCATCGCCGGCGGCATGGCCGAATTCGTCGTTGATGGCCTTGAAGCTGTCGAGGTCGAAGACGACCACCGCCGTGAAGGCGCCGATCGGGGCATCACCGTGCAGGTCGAACAGGGCGCGGCGGTTGAGCAGGCCTGTCAGCGGGTCGGTCAGGGCATTGTGGCGATGATGCCTGGCCAGACGCCCCTGATTGAGCGCCAACGACAAGGCTCCAATCCCGGTCATGCTGGCGATGACGATGATGAGGCTCAGCTCCTCGGCCCAGTTGCTGGGCGCATGTCCGAGGATCAGCTTTCCATCCCAGGCAAGAACCATGGCGCACAGAGCGAAGGACGTGGCCGTGGCCGAATAGAGCGCGGTGATGCCGATCGTGAGGGCAGGGGCTTCGTCGCGGCCTTTCCAGTATTCGAGCGCCGTTGCGAACAGAAGCAATGCGGCAAAGGCGTTTTCGAACATGAAGCCCAGCCCGTCATAGCCAAGAGCCATGGGAGGCAACGTCACAACCAGCGAAATGGCGCTGGCAATCGCCATTCGCGGCATTGGCGAGCCGCCGGTCCTGAACTGGTAGGCGGCGCCCAGCATTGTCGAAAAACCGAGCAGAAGGAAAGCCAGCGTGGCGATGCCCAGCAGGCGCCCAGGCATGTCGATATAGGCGTCATAGATAAAAATATCGCCGACCATGAACACCAGGCTGATCGCCCATGTCAGCAGGAACCTCTCCGAGCGAGCGGTCAGCCACATGCCGAACAATGTCAGGCTCAGGCAGGCGGCGGAAAAACCGACAGCCAGCAGAAGTGAAGTGTAGTCGAGCGACATGCCCCTCGTTTCCTTGCCCCAAATCTGTGACTTGGCCTGCCTGGATTCATGCAGCAAGGAGGTATCGATAAGGTTACGACGGCGGCGAATCCTTGGCTTATTGGGTTAGAGGATCACCCCCGACAATAGCAGAATGACGCCGACAGCCATCATCAGCAGCCCCGGCCAATTCTGTGATAGGCCGAGGAAGCCTAATCCGCGCCGTCGTGGCTCAAGCGTCGGGCCGGACGTTGCGAGATTGGGCATCGGGCGGTCTGAAGCTACGGGCGTTGGATCACTGAGCCGCCCGCGTCTGAGAACGGCGACCGCCATGTACACAACGCCGGCGATGGTGAGCAACGCCCCGATCAGGATGATCGCCATCTTTCCTCGCTTTCTTCCGGTTCTCCTGATGCCAGCGTTCCGCCGGTTGGGCGCGCCTGGCCATCTCTGGGAAAAACCGGTCTTGGCGAGCAGCGAGCCTATCGCATCCACGCGAGGCACCCGCCCGGTCGCCCGCTAGTGAGGCAAAAACGGTCAACCTGCCCTGCAGGTTCCGACAGGAGTTGCCGGACCGGACCCGAGAGTGTGGAATTCGACGCTTAAACGGAAGGATAGCGCCGCAGGCTAGCTGCTCTAATCCGCCACGCGCTTCATCAGCGCCATGGCACCGAACGGCGCGCGCACCTTGCCCTCGGTGATGAAGTAGACGAATACGTCGCGTGGCTTGACCGGCGCCTCGGTCGAAGGATCGGCGCGTCGGAGATCGGCAGGCACCTTGCCTTCCGCCCAGGTCTTGGCGCGCGCCGCCCATTCATCGAGGCCCTTCGGCGTGTAGCAGTCGGGATTGTCGTCGCTGCCAGTCTGCAGCCGGGCATAGATGAAATCGCCGGTGACGTCGGCGATATCAGGATATTTGGCATGGTCGGCATAGACGATCGCGACCTCGTACTTGCGCACGAGCGCGGCGAATTCCGGCACGATAAAACTGTCGTTGCGCACTTCGACCGCGTGGCGCAGCGCAACGCCGTCCTGCTTTTCCGGCAGCAGTTTCAGGAAAGCTTCGAAATCGTCCGGATCGAACTTTTTCGTCGGCGCGAACTGCCACAGGATCGGCCCGAGCTTTTCGCCGAGCGCGGCAACGCCCGAGCCGAGGAAACGCATCATCGACTCGCCGGCCTCGCCGAGCACGCGCCGGTTGGTGACGAAGCGGTTGCCCTTCAGCGCATAGACGAAACCGTCCGGCGCCTCGCTGGCCCATTTGACGAAGGTCGGCTCCTTGAAGCTGGAATAATAGGTGCCGTTGACCTCGATGCTCGGCACCTGCCGAGTGGCGTAGTTCAGCTGCTTGGCCTTGGAAAGCTTGTCGGGATAGAAGGACGTATCCCAGGGCTCGAAGGTCCAGCCGCCCATGCCGGCGCGGATTGTTCCCGATGTGCTCATTGTCATCCTCCCAAATGCTGAAAAAGATCAGGCCGCGGTGATCTCATCGACGGTTTTGGCCATGTCGACGAGCACCCATCCTGGCCGGTAGGGATTGGGCCGGCGACCCGTTTCGTGGAAACCGTAGGCCAGATAGAGTGCGATGTTCCGCTCCATCCTGGCGTTGGTGTAAAGCCGCACCTCGGGCAGGCCCCCAGGCGCGTCTGTTCGTCAGCGTGTTTCAGCAGCGCAATGCCGAAGCCTTTGCCTTGAAAGTCAGGGGAGACGGCGACGGAGAAGATCATCCCGTGGTCGTCATGCCGCTCCAGCGTGAGCACTCCGGCAAGCTCGCCGCCGTCCTCGAGCAGCCAGACTTCGCCACCCTCGATGCGTGGCGCATAGTCCTCGGTGACCGGGATCGGCGGCGCGCCGAACAGGGCGGTGTACGGCGCATAGGCCGCTTGCGTCAGCGAGACGACGGTTTGGAGATCACCGGCAAGCGCTCTTCTGATTGTCATTCAAAAGCTCTCCAGGCGCCAACCGGTCCGATCGTCACTCCGCCGCTTCGCGCTTGCCTCCGGGGCGACGCTCCAGCAGTTCCTTGAGGAACTGGCCGGTGTAGCTGCGCTTTTCGCGGACAATGGCTTCCGGCGTGCCGGAGGCGACCAGTTCGCCGCCGCCGTCGCCGCCTTCGGGGCCGAGATCGAGCACCCAGTCGGCGGTCTTGATCACCTCGAGATTGTGCTCGATGACCACCACCGTGTTGCCCTGGTCGACCAGTTCGTGCAGCACTTCCAACAGCTTGGCGACGTCGTGGAAATGCAGGCCGGTGGTCGGCTCGTCCAGGATGTACAGCGTCTTGCCGGTCGCCTTGCGCGACAGTTCCTTGGCGAGCTTGATGCGCTGCGCCTCACCGCCGGACAGCGTCGTCGCCTGCTGGCCGATATGGATATAGCCGAGGCCGACCTGCTTCAACGTGTCGAGCTTGTCGCGCACGCCGGGCACGGCGGCAAAGAAATCGACGCCTTCCTCGACCGTCATGTCGAGCACGTCGGCGATCGATTTGCCCTTGAACAGGACATCGAGCGTCTCT
>NZ_RZQG01000033.1:0-18193 GCF_003998635.1 Mesorhizobium sp. M7D.F.Ca.US.004.03.1.1 | reverse complement strand
GCCAAGGAGCTTGTGGTGGCCGGCGGACGCATCGCGGTGAAAAACGTCGAGTTCCACTACGGCAAAGGGTTCGGCGTGCTCAACGGCATCGACCTTGTCGTGCGGCCAGGCGAGAAGGTCGGACTGGTCGGACCGTCGGGCGCCGGCAAGACGACGCTCGCCAATCTGATTCTGCGGCTCTACGATCTCGAGAGCGGGTCGATCACCATCGATGGCCAGGATGTCGCCAAAGCTACGCAGAATTCGCTGCGCGCCAATATCGGCGTGGTCAGCCAGGATACGGCCCTGTTCCACCGTTCGCTGCGCGACAACATCAAGCTCGGCATGCCGGACGCGAGCGACGCCGAGGTGATCGCGGCGGCGAAAAAGGCCGAGGCGCACGAGTTCATCCTGACCTTGCGCGACAACAGGGACCGCGCCGGCTACGAGGCCTTTGTCGGCGAACGCGGCGTCAAGCTGTCGGGCGGCCAGCGCCAACGCGTGGCGATTGCCCGCGTCTTCCTCAAGGACGCGCCGATCCTGATTCTCGACGAAGCGACCTCGGCGCTCGATTCCGATATCGAGGCGGCGATCCAGGAGAATCTGACGCGGCTGATGGAAAACAAGACGGTCATCGCCATCGCCCACCGGCTGTCGACGATCGCAGCACTCGACCGGCTGGTGGTGCTCGACGGTGGCCGCATCGTCGAGCAAGGCACGCATGACCAGCTGGTGGCGCTCGACGGGCTCTATGCGCGGCTGTGGAAGCGGCAGTCCGGCGGTTTTCTCTATCACGAGGACAGCGTGCTCGAAGAGACACGCCCGGCGGAGTAGCTCCATGGCTGGGTCAGCGGAGGTCAATCCAAAGGTCAGCCCAGAGGTCAGCCCAGAGGTCAGCTATGTGCTCAAGCGTCTCCGGCCGACCATGCCGGCCTTCGACGCGCTGAAGCAGGAAAGCCGGCTGGAAGGCTACTGGATGCTGGTGCGCCTGGCGGATAGCTGGGCAAGCGGCCGCAACAAGTTCCTCAAGCGCGGCGAGGCGCTGTACGGAGCCTGGCATGGAAGGGAACTCGCCGGCGTGTGCGGGCTGAACATCGATCCTTATTTCGAGGGCAGGGACCACGGCCGGGTCCGGCACCTGTTCGTCAGTGCGCGCCACCGTCGCACCGGCCTTGGCCGGATGCTGGTCGAGACCGTCATCGACAAGGCACGTCATCATTTCGCCGTGCTGAACACCCGCGCGCCGCAAGAAGCCTTCGCTTTCTATGAGCGGCTTGGCTTTCAGCGCGTGGCAGGCGAAGACTTCGTCACACACCGCATGATTTTCGGGAAAGGGGGCTGAAATGTCCTTGCGTCCGCCATCTCATCTTGCCGGCGCCTCGGCTGCCGAAGCCGCCTTCGACGCACTCGGCCATGAAATCCTGGCGGAGAAGGCGGCAGCACTCGGCCGCGCCGGCCAGCGGGTCGAGGAAACGCTGGCCAGGCTGCGCGACAATTGCGACGAACAACTGCGCGCCCGGCTTCTGAAGGACGCCGCCGAGGCGGTGCACGGTTATTTCATCCAGCGTGAACTCTGCGGCTTGCGCAAGCACGATGCCGTCATTCGCGAATACAATATCCCGAAGGCGGTTCTGGTCAGGCTCGGCGCGAGATAGATCTATCCTTGACCATGATTTCTGGACAAACGGAAACCGTTTGTCCAGAAAACCGGTTCCCACTTTTCGGGATCATGGTCTACTCAAGCCATTCGGTGATGAAGCTGCCGTTCTCGTGAATGTCGGTCGTTTCCAGTGGGCCCGGACCGAGATTGGTGAATTTGTGCGGCGTGTTGGGTGGCACGATCAGGATCTGGCCGGTCGAGGCCTCGATCTCCTGGTCGCCGACCGTGAACAGGCCCGTACCCTGACGGATGATGAAGATCTCTGCGTAGGGATGCGTGTGCAGCCGGGGACCGCCGCCGACATCAGGCAGGTAGTTGAAGATCAGGCAGGAGTTGGAGCCGTAGGCGCCGCATTGCAGCTCGCCCTTCCAGCGGTCGGAGCGAACAGCCCAGGTGTCGCGGTCTATGACATGTGCCATGGCGGCAAGGATAGACCCGGCTGACGCCCTGTGTCGAGACGAAGGAGGACGTCGGATTTGCGGTTGTTTCCCTGTTGTTTAGCGACGTTTGGCGGCTATCCGGCGCCGCGTTGCCCGGCTGTGGATTTTGTCCCCGCGACAATCTGCCCTTGTGCCTTCACCCGTCTGGACAAAAACGGGCTTCACGCATAAACCGAAGTCCAAATGCCGGAGGAATTCGCAAGCCTGTTCGCCATGCGCTGTCGGGTTGGCGTAATTGAGCGGGGAACAAGGCTCAACCACCGGCACGGAAGAGGCGAAAGGATCAGGCACCCGTGAGCGCAACCGACACCCAGGATCCCAACCGTCGTGATTTTCTCTACGTCGCCACCGGCATGGCCGCAGTGGTCGGCGCGGGTGCCTTCGCGTGGCCGTTCATCGACCAGATGCGCCCCGACGCCTCGACGCTGGCGCTCGCCTCCGTCGAGGTCGACGTCGCCTCGCTGACGCCGGGCATGTCGCTGATCGTCAAGTGGCGCGGCAAGCCGGTCGTGGTGCGCAATCGCACCGAACAGGAAATGAAGGACGGCGAGGCGGTCAAGCTGGCCGATCTCAAGGATCCGATCGCGCGCAACGCCAATCTGCCGGCCGACGCACCGGCGACCGACGCCAACCGCACCACGCCCGGCAAGGAAGCCTGGATGGTGATGGTTCAGGTCTGCACGCATCTCGGCTGCATTCCGCTCGGTCAGGAAGGCGATTTCGGCGGCTGGTTCTGCCCGTGCCACGGTTCGCAATACGACACCGCCGGCCGCATCCGCAAAGGCCCGGCGCCCGAGAATATGGCGGTTCCGGTATTCAAGTTCATTTCCGATACCAAGATCCTTATCGGTTGAGGCAGGGGGATATTTCGATGAGCGAGGGACACTCGACCTATACGCCCAAGACCGGTATCGAACGCTGGTTCGACGCCCGCATGCCGCTGCCGCGGCTGGTCTATGACAGTTTCGTCGCCTATCCAGTGCCGCGCAACCTCAACTATGCGTGGACCTTCGGCGGTATCCTGTCGATCATGCTGGTGGCGCAGATCCTGACCGGCATTGTGCTGGCCATGCACTATACCGCCGACACCAATCTCGCCTTCGGCTCGGTCGAGAAGATCATGCGCGACGTGAATTCGGGCTGGCTGCTGCGCTACCTGCATTCGAACGGCGCCTCGTTCTTCTTCGTCGCCGTCTACATCCACATCTTCCGTGGCCTCTATTACGGCTCCTACAAGGCGCCGCGCGAGCTGCTCTGGATCCTCGGCTGCATCATCTACCTGCTGATGATGGCGACCGGCTTCATGGGCTACGTGCTGCCGTGGGGCCAGATGAGCTTCTGGGGCGCCACCGTCATCACCGGCTTTTTCAGCGCCATTCCGCTGGTTGGCGACTGGATCCAGCAGCTGCTGCTCGGCGGCTTCGCCGTCGACAATCCGACGCTCAACCGCTTCTTCTCGCTGCACTATCTGCTGCCGTTCATGATCGCCGGCGTCGTCGTGCTGCACGTCTGGGCGCTGCATGTCGTCGGCCAATCGAACCCGACCGGCATCGAGGTCAAGTCGAAGACCGACACCGTCGCCTTCACTCCCTACGCGACCATCAAGGACGCGTTCGGCATGATCGTGTTCCTGTTCGTCTTCGCCTATTTCGTCTTCTACCTGCCAAACTATCTCGGCCACCCGGACAACTATACGGTCGCCAATCCGCTGAAGACCCCGGCCCACATCGTGCCAGAATGGTACTTCCTGCCGTTCTACGCGATCCTGCGCGCCATCACCTTCAACGTCGGGCCGATCAACTCCAAGCTCGGCGGCGTGCTGTGCATGTTCGGCGCCATCGCCATGCTGTTCCTGGTGCCGTGGCTCGACACCTCGAAGGTACGCTCGGCGGTCTACCGTCCCTGGTACAAGCTGTTCTTCTGGCTGTTCGTGGTCGATGCCATCCTGCTTGGCTGGCTCGGCTCGCAGCCGGCGGAGGGCAGCTATGTGTTCATGGCGCAGATGGCAACGCTGTTCTACTTCGCCTTCTTCCTGATCGTGCTGCCGGTGCTCGGCCTGATCGAGACGCCGCGAAGGCTGCCGAACTCGATCACGGAGGCGGTGCTCGAGAAGAACAAGGGCGGCGGCGGACATCCGGCAGGCGCCACGGCCGCGCCAGAGACCAAGGGCTGAGCGGTAGAGAATCTAAGGGGATTTGGCATGAAAAAGATTCTCACCTCGCTGGCGCTGGTCGGCCTTGTGGCCGCTGGCATTGGGGCGGCAGGCACTTGGGCGAGCGCCGCCGAAGAGGCACACAATGCGGCCGCGCCGACGCATTTCCCGATCGACGAGCCGAAGGAAATGAGCTGGAGCTTCGCCGGCCCGTTCGGCACCTATGACAAAGCACAGCTGCAGCGCGGCCTGAAGGTCTACAAGGAAGTCTGCTCGGCCTGCCATTCGATGAACCTGGTGGCGTTCCGTACGCTGTCGGACCTCGGCTATTCCGATGCCCAGATCAAGACGCTGTCGGCCGAGTACACCATCCATGACGGCCCCAACGACGCCGGCGACATGTTCGACCGTCCCGGCAAGCCGTCCGACCATTTCCCGGCACCCTTCGCCAATGAGGAAGCCGCTGCTGCCTCCAACGGTGGCGCCGCTCCGCCCGACATGTCGCTGCTGGCCAAGGCGCGCGGTGTTGAACGCGGCTTTCCGCAATTCGTCTTCGACATCTTCAGCCAATACGACGCGGGTGGCCCCGACTACATCCATTCGCTGCTGACCGGCTACGACCAGACGCCGCCCGCCGGCATGGTGATCCCGGAAGGCACCCACTACAATCCGTACTTCATGTCCGGCGTGTCGCTGAAAATGCCCAAACCGCTTTCGGACGGCCAGGTGACCTATGATGACGGCGCGCCGCAGACAGTCGACCAGTATTCCCGCGACGTTTCCGCCTTCCTGGCGTGGGCGGCCGAGCCGCATATGGAAGACCGCAAGAAGACCGGGTTCCGGGTGCTTGTGTTCCTGCTTTTGTTCGGCGCGCTGGTCTATCTCACCAAGCGCAAGGTGTGGGAAGGCGTGGCGCATTAAGCCACACAGCCAAGTGATCACAAAAAAGGGCGCCGAGAGGCGCCTTTTTTCATTTTGAGAGGCCGGTCGTGTCACATGGCCGTCACCGCATCTGGCGATCCTGTGCTGCTCTCATCAAAGGATCGCACCCATGAAAAGATACGCATCGCTCGCGGCAGGCCTGCTGCTGCTCATCGTCGGTTCGGCCGCGCAAGCGGAAGACGCCCAGCCCTTCGTCACCAACAAGGATGTCGACCTGACGATGATCCTGCCGCCGCCGCCGGCAAACGATTCGGTGCAGACCAAGGCCGAACTCGGTGAGGTGCTGACCCTGCAGGTGACACGCACGCCGGAGATGGTAGCCAGCGCCGTCGCTGACGCCGAGGAGAATGTCTGGCGCTTTGCCAACATCATGGGGCCGAAATTCAACAAGGAAACGCTGCCGAAATTCAGCGCCTTCTTCGATCGCGTCGTGGCCACCGAAGGCGCCGTCGTCGATCCGGCCAAGGATGTCTGGAAGCGCCCTCGCCCGCATCAGCTCAGCGATCTCGTCAAGCCGGCGGTCAAGCTGTCGAGCTCCGGTTCCTGGCCGTCCGGACATGCCACCGTTGGCACCATGATGGGCATCATCCTGTCCGATATGGTTCCGGAAAAGCGTGCCGAGATCATGGCGCGTGCGGCTGAATACGCCCACAATCGAGAGGTCGGCGGTATCCACTATGCGTCCGATATCGAGATGGGCAGGATTTCCGGCAGCGTCATTGCCGCGGTCCTGCTCAACCGGGACGACTTCAAGGCCGAATATGAGGTGGCCAGGGCCGAGCTTCGGTCCGATCTCGGCATGTAAATTTTCGTCAGTCGGGTTTCGACGGAAAGGGGCGCTTCAGGCGCTCCTTTTTTGTTCATGCCCTTGCTTAGGCGGAAGTTCGGCAATTAGTCCGTTGGCATAGCGGCATCAGGTTGATATTCGCATCAAACGGCGCGAGAGGCTTGTCGTGCCATAGCCTTTGGAATCGGATGATGCGGCTCAGCGACTGTCACAATTTTTCGGACTTCCGCCGCATGGCGCAGCAGCGGCTGCCGGGGCCGATCTTCAATTACATCGACGGCGCGGCGGACGATGAGGTCACCTATCGTCGCAACACCGAAAGCTTCGAGACCTGCGACCTGGTTCCCAACGTGCTGCGCGGAGTGAGCGAGGTCGACATGTCGGTGACGGTCATGGGCCAGAAGCTGGCGATGCCGTTCTATTGCTCGCCGACCGCCTTGCAACGCCTGTTCCACCATCAGGGCGAGCGCGCGGTCGCTAAAGCCGCGGCCAAATACGGCACCATGTTCGGCGTCTCCTCGCTTGGTACCGTCAGCCTTGAGGAAGCGCGCAAGATCAGCAGCAGCCCGCAGGTCTATCAGTTCTATTTCCATCGGGATCGCGGCCTCAACCGGGCGATGATGCAGCGGGCAAAGGCGGTTGGCGTCGAGGTGATGATGCTGACCGTCGACAGCATCACCGGGGGAAACCGCGAAAGCGACAAACGCACCGGCTTCGCCATTCCCTTCAAGCTCAATCTGACCGGAATGCTGCAGTTTGCGCTCAAGCCGGCCTGGGCGATCAACTATTTCACCCACGAGGGGTTCAAGTTGCCCCAGCTCGACGAGCATGTCGACATGGGCGGCGGCACGATGTCGATCAGCCGCTACTTCACCGAGATGCTCGACCCGTCGATGACGTGGGACGACGTCGCCGAGATGGTCAAGCTTTGGGCGGGTCCGTTCTGCCTCAAGGGCGTCATGTCGGTGGAGGATGCCAAACGCGCGGTTGACATCGGCTGCAGCGGCATTGTGCTGTCGAACCATGGCGGCCGGCAACTGGATGGCTCGCGGGCGGCGTTCGACCAGCTTGCCGAGATCGTCGATGCGGTCGGTGACAGGATAGACGTCATCATGGATGGCGGCGTGCAGCGCGGCACCCACGTGCTGAAGGCGCTGTCGCTCGGTGCCAAGGCCGTCGGCGTCGGCCGCTACTATCTGTTCCCGCTCGCGGCGGCCGGCCAGCCCGGCGTCGAACGGGCGCTTGAGCAGATGCGGGTTGAGATCGAACGTGGCATGAAGCTGATGGGCTGCAGTTCGATCGAACAATTGTCGCGCAACAACCTCCGTTTCAGGTAATCTCGAACCATGAAATCCTCGCTCGAAGACACGCTGCTTGCCGCGATTCGCACCATTCCGGACTATCCCAAGCCCGGCATCCTGTTTCGCGACATCACCACGCTGCTCGGCAATGCGCGCGCGTTTCGCCGCGCCATCGACGAGCTTGTGCATCCCTATGCCGGCCAGAAGATCGACAAGATAGCCGGCATCGAGGCGCGCGGCTTCATCCTTGGCGGCGCCGTCGCCCATCAGCTCTCGGCCGGTTTCGTGCCGATCCGCAAGAAGGGCAAGCTGCCTTTCGAGACGGTGCGAGTCGCCTACAGCCTGGAATACGGGTTGGACGAGATGGAGATGCACAAGGACGGCGTTGCTCCGGGCGAGAAGGTGATCCTGGTCGACGATTTGATTGCCACCGGCGGCACCGCGGAAGCCGCGGTCAAGCTGCTGCGCCAGATCGGCGCCGATATCCTCGCCGCCTGCTTCGTCATCGACCTGCCGGACCTCGGCGGCCGCGCCAAGCTCGAAGCGCTCGGCGTACCGGTGCGGACGCTGATTGGCTTTGAGGGGCATTGAGGAGCGCTTTTTCCTTCTCCCACAGGGGAGAAGGTAAGAAGCGCCGGCGCTACTCAGCCTTCACCAGCACGGCGCTCTCGAACTCCAGCACCTTGTCGCCGGTCGAATCGAAAGCATCGGCGCGCAGCGCCAGCAGCCGCCAGCCGGGGCGCGAGGCGATCGGGCGGTGCGACAGTGCGGTGCGTGTGAAGGTGATGGTTTGCCCGGCATGGACCGGCTTCAGCCATTTCAGGTTCTTGAAACCGGGCGAGGGGCCGAATTCCGGCACCGGCCCGGGGCCGCTCCACGCAGCAATCTCGGCGTCCATGCGGTTTTCGAGATTGAGTTTCATCCAGGTTGCAGCGGTGTGCCAACCGGATGCGCAGAGGCCGCCGAGCACGCTCTTCTTTGCGGCCTCCTCGTCGACATGGAGGATTTGCGGGTCGTATTTGCGGGCGAAGGCCTTGATCGCCTCGGGCTCGAATGTGTGCGAGCCGAGCGTGACGGTGATGCCGATGCGGAAGAACTCGTCCAAGGTCATGATGGGGTCCCCGCGGCATCGCGCGTGAGAAACATGACCGAATTCTCGAGCTCGAAGACGCTTTCGCCACGCTGGTTGAACAGCTCGCTGCGCATAGTGACGAAGCCGAGTTGCGGCTTCGATTTGGACAGGCGCTTGGCAACAACCACCAGCGTGCCGGTGAGCTGGTCGCCGGCCAGGACCGGCTTCTTCCATTTGACCTGATCGACGCCGGGCGCGCCCTGGCAGGTGGAGTCCAAAAGGAACGCATCGCAGAGCATGCGCATGAACATGGCACAGGTGTGCCAGCCCGACGCCGCCAGCCCGCCGAGGATGCTGGCCTTGCCGGCTTCCTCGTCGAGATGCATTGGCTGCGGGTCGAATTCTGTAGCGAATTCGACGATCTCGGCGGCGCTCACCAGCTTCGAGCCGAGGTCGAGCGACGCGCCCTCAACGAAATCCTCATAGGCCCATGTTTTTATCTCTGCAGTCATGGTCTGAAATCCGGCTCACGAACCTGCGATCCCTATGGATCAGGGTTTCCGGATGCAGGCCGCAGCGCATTTGGTCAAGAGATTTCTATAGCGCCACGCGGTGGCAGCACGGCCTCTGGCGGGCGGATCAGAGCCAGCCGCGGCGGCGGAAATACCAGAAGGGCAGGATCGCCGACAGCACCATCATGGCGATGGCAAAGGGATAGCCCAGCTCCCATTTCAGCTCGGGGATGATATCGAAATTCATGCCGTAGATCGAGGCGACCAGCGTCGGCGGCAGGAAGATAACGGCGGCGACCGAGAAGATCTTGATGATGGCGTTCTGCTCGATCGAGATCATGCCAAGCGTGGCGTCGAGCAGGAAGGAAATCTTCTGCGACAGGAAGGTGGCATGGTCGGCGAGGGACAGCACGTCGCGCGACAGCGTCTTGATGCGCGCCTTGGTGTCCTTGCTCATTTTGGTGCGGGTCGAGGCATGGGCGAAGAAGCCTGCCAGCCGCTGCAGTGAGATCAGGCTATCGCGGATCGAGGAGGCGATGTCTTCCTTGCGGCCGATGGCCTTCAGGAGCTCCTGGAAGTCGCGATTGCGCTTGGAAACCTTGGTCGACCGCGCCTCGAAGATGTCGCGCGAAATCGCCTCGATGTCGCGGCCGGCGCGCTCGAGGATGTCGGCGAGACGATCGACGATCGCCTCCAGCAGCCCGATCAGGATGGTGTCGCCGCTGGTGCAGCCGGTCGCCACCTTCTCGGCGCGCTGCGGAAAGGTCTTGAAGGCCTTCGGCTCGTGATAGCGCACGGTGATCAGCCTGGTGCCGGCGAGCACGAAGGTGACCGGCGACATCAGGGGATCGTCGACCTCGGTCTGGGCGGGCAGGGTGGCGGTCATGAAATAGGCGCCGTCCTCGACATAGAGGCGGCTCGAAATCTCGATCTCCTCCATTTCCTCGCGTGTCGGAATGGCAACGCCGAGCCAGCTCTCGATCGTCGCTTCCTCTTCCTTTGTTGGGTTGAGCAGGTCGGCCCAGACGATGGTCTCGCTGTTTGCCAGGAGATCGTCGACGGCGCGCAGGCGGTCATTGTCCACGACGAAGGCCTTGATCATCGCCGGGTCTCCCTTGCTGGGGCCAAAGGGTGCGTTCGGATTGACGCGTTGTGTCGGATGGCGCGGTTTCCGGCGTCAGCGCCGACCGTGCGCCTGCCGCTTAGACCTGTGGCGTGACAAAATCAAGACAAGGGGCGGTCCGGCGGATGGCCACCGGCCGCTCAGAAAGCTCGTCGAGAAAGCTTCGCAGACAGCTCGCCGGGATGTTTGGATACCCGGCCGCCGAGACGTCAGGTGTTGAACTTGAACAGCAGGATGTCGCCGTCCTGGACGACATATTCCTTGCCTTCGTCGCGGGCCTTGCCGGCTTCCTTGGCCGCCACTTCGCCACCCAGCGTGATGAAGTCGTTGTAGGCGATGGTCTGGGCGCGGATGAAGCCGCGCTCGAAATCGGTGTGGATTACTCCGGCCGCCTGCGGTGCCTTATCGCCCTTGTGCACGGTCCAGGCGCGCGTCTCCTTCGGCCCGACGGTGAAGTAGGTGATGAGGTGCAACAGCTCGTAGCCGGCGCGGATGACCTTGTTCAGGCCGGGCTCATCGAGGCCGAGCGAGGACAGGAATTCCATCTCTTCCTCATCGGAGAGCTGGGCGACTTCGGCCTCGATCGCGGCCGAGATGACGACGGTGCTGGCGCCTTGCGCCGCAGCCATCTTCTCCACGGCCTTGGTGTGCTCGTTGCCGGTGGCGGCGTCGGCTTCGGCGACGTTGCAGACGTAGAGGACCGGGTGCGAGGTCAAAAGGTTGAGCCCCTGCAGGATGCGCAGGTCTTCCGCCGAAATGCCCTTGAGCAGGACGCGGGTCGGCTTGCCGGCTTGCAGCAGTTCGAGCGCTGCCTCCATCATCGGCAGCACGGTGGTCGCTTCCTTGTCCTTGCTGCCGGCGCGCTTGCGGAATTGCACGATGCGGCGCTCGAGGCTGTCGAGGTCGGCGAGCATCAGCTCGGTTTCGACCGTCTCGGCATCGGCCACCGGGTCGATGCGGCCCTCGACATGGGTGATGTCGTCATCCTCGAAGCAGCGCAGCACATGCACGATGGCATCGACCTCGCGGATGTTGGCAAGGAACTGGTTGCCCAAGCCTTCACCCTTTGAGGCGCCGCGCACCAGGCCGGCAATGTCGACGAAGGAGATGCGGGTCGGGATGATCTCCTTCGACTTGCCGATCGCCGCGATCTTCTGCAGGCGCGGATCGGGCACCGCCACTTCGCCGGTGTTCGGTTCGATGGTGCAGAACGGATAGTTGGCGGCCTGCGCCGCCGCCGTCCTGGTCAACGCGTTGAAAAGCGTCGACTTGCCGACGTTGGGCAAGCCAACGATGCCGCATTTGAAACCCATTTTTGTCCGGTCCTATCGGGAAAATAGAAATTTGAACAGGGCTATGGGCGATAGGGGTGATCAACGTCAAGCCCTGTGGCGCCGATCCCGCTCAGTCCTTGCCGCCGAACAGCTTCTTCAGCATGGCGGCCATCGGGCCGGATTCCGGCAGCTTGGTGGGTGCCTGCTGCGGCCGTGCCTGGCGGATGTGACTTTGGGCTTTCTGGCTCTGCACCTTTGGCGCCTTGGGGGGCGGGCGGTCGTCATCGCCGGTCGGCACCAGCTTGTCGCGCAAGGCCAGCGTCACGCGGTTCATGAAGGAATTGTCGTCGCCCTTGGCCAGCAATCCGGCATCGCCGGCGATGGCGTCGAGCAGGACATCCAGCCATTCGCGGTCAGCCTTGGCAAAATCGCCAAGCACATGGCCATGCACCATTTCCTTGACGCCGGGATGGCCAACGCCGATGCGCACGCGGCGGTAGGCGTTGCCGACATGCTGGTCGAGCGAGCGAATGCCATTGTGGCCGCCGGAGCCGCCACCGACCTTCACCCGCAGCTTGCCGGCGGCAAGGTCGATCTCGTCATAGAAGACGGTGAGCGCCTCGGGGCCGAGCTTGTAGAAGCGCAGTGCTTCGCCGACCGACTGGCCGGACAGGTTCATGAAGGTCTGCGGCTTGATCAGGACGATCTTTTCGCCGTCGAGCGTGCCCTCGGCGATCAGGCCCTGGAATTTCTTCGACCAAGGCGAAAAGGAATGGCGGCGGGCGATTGCGTCCGCCGCCATGAAACCGACATTGTGTCGATTGTTGGCATATTTCGCGCCCGGATTGCCGAGGCCTGCAAAGACAAGCATCGTCTGCTCCGGGCGGAAAGAGTTACTTCTCTTCGGCGGCAGGAGCCGCTTCAGGTGCAGCCACTTCAGCCGTCTCTTCCGTCTCCGGCTTCATCGCCGACGAACCGGCAATGGTCGCGATGGTGAAGTCGCGGTCGGAGATCACAGGCTTCACACCGGCCGGCAGCGTAACCGCCGAGATGTGGATCGAGTCGCCAATGTTGGCGCCGGTGAGATCGACGGTGATGAATTCCGGGATCGCATTGGCCGGGCAGTGGAACTCGACTTCGTGACGCACGATGTTGAGCACGCCGCCGCGCTTGATGCCGGGCGACTTGTCCTCGTTGATGAAGTGGACAGGCACGTCGACATTGACCTGGGTGTCCTTGCCGATGCGCAGGAAGTCGACATGGACAGGGAAATCCTTGACCGGGTCGAGCTGGAAGTCCTTTGGCAGGACCTGAATCTTCTTGCCGTCGACATCGATCGTGGCGATCGTGGTCAGGAACCCGCCGCCATGGATCTTGTAGTAGATGTCCTTGTAGGTGAGCGCGATAGCCAGGGGAGGCTGCTTGTCACCATAGATTACTGCAGGCACTTTACCGTTGCGGCGAACTGCACGGGCGGACCCCTTACCGACCTGTTCGCGTGCTTCGGCCTTGAGCTCGTAAGTGTCGTGGCTCATGGCATTTCCTTTCGGTTTGTTCTGGAGCGCTCACGGTTGGCAGAGTGCCTGGACCGTAAACGTCGAAAGCCGCCGGGTGAGGCGGCCTTCCGCCGCGTTGCCTCCAAGGGTGTCTACGCGGGTGGCGGCTCTATAGCGGAAGGCGGCCGGACGTGCAAGCCAAAGGCATGTCCGCCGGCGCGCAGCCCAGGCGGGTGCTATCCGCGCTTTTCGATGACGGCATAGAGGACGTTGTGGTTCTCGCCAAAGAACACTTGCGCCTCGACGGTGTTGCGGTCGACGCTGGCATTGACGATGTTCCACATGTCGACCTCCGACCGCAGCAGCAACACCCAGTCCATGAACGTCTCCCGGTACCCGGCGTCAGGGGTGCCCTCGGCGTAGTTCGCGAACAGGAATGTTCCGTTCGGCTTCAACATCTGCAGGCACGTTTTCGTGAGTTTCACGGCGACGTTGTGCTGGAGGTAGTCGTAAAGGCCGGAGGCGTAGATGAAGTCGAACTTGCCGAGCTTGTGGCCCCTCGTGAGCACGGTTCGCACCGAGCCGTCGATGGCTTCGACCGCGGTGCCCTGGAAGTCGCGCGCGATCAACCCAACGCTCTGGGGATCCTGATCGAGCGCAACCCAACGCTTGAGGCGCCCCTCCGCCAGGGCGACCGAGCGGTTGGCCTCCCGCAAGTGGCCGGCCGCTATCGCCAGGACCTCGGTTTGCGGCCCGCTCTTGGCCGCAATCTCATCGACATATCGGGTCAGGAGGTCGCGTCGTTCCCGTGCAGCGACGCATGACGGTACGTTCTGGGTATGGCTATAGAGTGCCTTGCCGATCTCCGAGGCGTTCGCCACGCTCTCTGCCACATGCGGATCGCAATAGATGTAGTCGAGCAGTTGCGCGTCGCCGGAATAGCCCCTGGGCTTGCTGAAGGACCAGTGCGTCAGCGGATCCTCGAGGAAATACTCCAGGATCGGGTGGTTCTGCGCCACCGGTATCAGTGCATGCCAAACGTCGGGATGAACCTTGGAACGCAGCGCGTTGAGGTACGACAGAAGGCGACGAACGATCTCGGCGGGATCCTTGCTTTGTTCGACCTGCTGGTGTGTCGCGTTGAGAATGATCGCGAGCTCCGCGCGAGCGGTTTCGAAGGCTTCGCCATGATGCTCGAGCTTTCCTCGAGGGAGATTGCCGGCGATCATCTCAGCGGTGATCAGGCTTTGGCCATCGAATACAGTTTGCACACCGGAACTCCATAGTTAACAGTCGGTTAACTTATTGCGTAGAATGCTCCATTTGCCAATGATGGCGCGAGTGCATTTTAGCGGTATGATTAATTTCCCGCTAACTATCTTTATTCATTGCACATCTTCCGGGCCGGATTCCGGGTTCGAGTTAACGGAAACTTGTCTTGCGTGATTGCATTTGTGTGCGAGGCGTCGCAATCGCTGTCGCGTCCCAGGGAGTCGGCCTGCGTGGGGGCAGAAACTAGAAATGAGTTCGGAGCCGAAAATCCCCTTCAAACGGGGTTTGCTGTGATGAGCGATCACGCGTCATCCGCATTGGCTGATACGGCTCATGGGGAGCCTTACGAACCGCGCTACGAACTGGGGGCCGACGAGCTCCGCGCCCTTTACCGCACGGAAGCCCATGCGACGCGAAGAGGGGAAGCCCGGCCAGGGCTTTGGATCGCCGTTGCCATCTATCTCTTGTTTTCGGCAACGGATCTTCTGCTGATACCAGATGTGGCCGTCTATACGATCACGGCGCGCTTCGCGGTCGGACTGACCGCGCTTTTGATCCTGGAAGCACAGCTTCGCCGGAGGGTTGCAACGCAATGGCTTGACGTGACTTGCGCTGGAGCTATCATTTTTGGCTATGTCGGTTGGCTCTGCCCTGCGGTTTTCGGTGCGGACAAGGAAAGCGTCTCCTACTATATGGTCTTCGGCACCATCTTCATGATGAGCGCCAATCTTTTCTTTACGTTCAATTTTAAACTTTCAATAGTAACTTCTGCAATAATTTTATGTATACTTTATATCGTAAATTACTTCGTACCTTCTACTCTAACTTACAAAATGGTATTCGGGTCTTTCTACGTTTCTTGTTTCACGTTCACCTCGTATGTGAACTGGAAACTGAATGAGGAACGCTACAACGTCTTCCTGAACGCCCTGGAAGCCAGGATCCAGCACAACGAGGCGACCGAACGCGGCAAGGCCCTGCTGAGACTGTCGCGGACCGATCCACTTACGGGTTTGGAGAACCGGCGGGCGATCGACGAGAAGCTGCGAGACTACTGGAGCGACTGGCAAAGGGTTGGCACCAGTTTTGGGGCGATCCTTATCGACGTGGACTTCTTCAAGAAGTTCAATGACTGCTACGGCCATCAGGAAGGCGACCGCTGCCTGATCCATGTCGCCAATGCGCTTAGCGATATGATCAAGCAGTACAATGGCTCCATCGGCCGCTATGGCGGTGAAGAGTTCATCGTCCTGGCTCGCATGGAGAAAAAAGAGCAGATCCTGGACATAGCGGAAGCCATTTGCAGCACGGTGGAGAACTTGGCGCTTACCCATGAGCTGCGGCGCGACGGCGTCTCGATTGTGACAGTGAGCGTTGGCGCCGCGTTCACCAGGACGCAGACCGGCGCCAAGCTGGAGAAGATCATCCATGAGGCCGATCGCGCGCTCTATCTGGCAAAAGCCGGTGGCCGAAACTGTGCCCGGCTGTTCGACCCAACCGATCCTCAGAGCAGCGACGAGAGTGAGAACATTGCGGCTTTGCTGAAGATCGCGATCGGCCAGAATCTCGTTTCACTCGTTTATCAGCCTATCCAGGATGTCAAAACGGACCGGGTTGAAGCCGTAGAGGCTCTGATGCGCCTCAAAATGCTGGACGGCACATCGGTTCCGCCGAGCCTGTTCATTCCCGTCGCCGAACGAACCGGCGCGATCCTGGAACTCGGGCGCTGGGCCATAAGGACAGTGTGCGCCGAGCTCCTGGCGGACGACCACGTCCGTGTCGTCAGTGTCAACGTCTCTCCAATCCAGCTCAAGACACCGGGCTTCGCAACGTCCGTCGCGACCATTCTGGGCGAGACCGGCGTCGCCGGCAGCAGGCTGGCCTTCGAGATCACCGAAGGACTGGAGATGGAGATGCATTCGGACATCCTGCGCTGCATCAGTGATCTGAAGCTGCTCGGGATCAAGATCTGGCTTGATGATTTCGGGACGGGCTTTGCCGGCCTTTCGTGGCTTCGTCTGATCGATTTCGATACGGTGAAAATCGACCGCTCGTTTCTGCACGACTGCAGCTCCCCGAGCGGCAAGGCAATGCTGCAGGACATCATCACCCTGGTTCGAAATCGCGGCCACAAGATCCTGGTCGAAGGGGTGGAAACCGACGAGCAGATGGCCCTCATGCGCGAATTCGGCATCGACAAGATCCAGGGCTTCCATGTCGGCCGCCCCGCTCCCGCGGCTAGTTTCCAGGCAAAGCGGACCATGCGCAAACGGTCATTTGCTGTGCTCAAGTCCGCGTGATGACAGCCTCTTTTCGACGTTTGGCTTAGCCGCCGTCAAAAGCCGTGCTGATTGCCATCACCCCATGACAGGGCCGCGCGGCACGCAGGGGCCGGCTGACTACCGGTCCCCGGTCAACGCGTCGCGTAGCGCCTGGATCTGCCGGTTCAGGGCATCGAGCTCAGCCAGCGTCATGCCCGAGCGCTCGATCAAGGTCTCGTTCAGACAGTTGCACTGGACAAGCAGCGCGCGCCCGGCTGATGTCAGGTCGACCTGCACCTGGCGTTCGTCGGTCTGGCTGCGCTGGCGGGTCACCAGCCCGGCCTGCTCTATTCGCTTCACCAGCGGCGTGACGGTGCTCGATTCTAGAGCGAGCCTGTGGGCGATGGTGCCGACCGACATGCCGTCGGCCTCTCCAAGTGCGTTCAGCACCAGGTATTGCGGATAGGTGATCCCCATCTCGTCCAGCATCGGCTTGTAGGTGCGGTTGATCGCCATGCTGGTGGCGTAGAGCGTGAAACAGAGCTGGTTGTCCAACGGAAGAGGCACGGCGCGTTCCTTCTTGCCGACACAGGCGTCAATTCGATACCACGAAAAATGATATCGCGATACATATTTTCGTGGACAAGGGTATCGAGCTACGTTAGGCATATTGATATCGCGATATTGTTTATCGTGACAACAACTGAAAGGAGATTGAGATGACCTCGCAAACCAAGCCCAACTCCGGCAGCGGCACGATCACCACCAAGGACGGAACACAAATCTACTACAAGGACTGGGGGACCGGGCAACCGATCGTCTTCCATCACGGCTGGCCATTGAGCAGCGACGACTGGGACGCCCAGATGCTGTTCTTCCTGGCACAAGGCTACCGGGTCATTGCCCACGATCGCCGTGGTCATGGCCGCTCGACCCAGACGGATATCGGTAACGAGATGGACGCCTATGCCGCCGATGTCGCGGAACTCGCCGCCCATCTGGATCTCAAGAACGCCATCCATGTCGGTCATTCGACCGGCGGCGGCGAAGTGGCGCGCTATGTCGCCCAATATGGCGCCGAGGGCCGCGTCGCCAAGGCGGTGCTGATCGGCGCGGTGCCGCCAATCATGCTCAAGACTGCCGCCAATCCCGGCGGCCTGCCGATCGAAGTGTTCGATGGCTTCCGCTCCGGCGTGGCGGCCAATCGCGCCCAGCTTTACAGGGATGTCCCAGCCGGCCCATTCTATGGCTTCAATCGTCCCGGCGCGGCAGTGTCGGAAGGCGTCATCGACAATTGGTGGCGCCAGGGCATGATGGGCGGCACCAAGGCGCACTACGATTGCATCAAGGCCTTCTCGGAAACTGACTTCACCGAGGATTTGAAGGCGATCGACGTGCCAGTGCTGGTCATGCATGGCGACGACGACCAGATCGTTCCGATCGCCGACTCGGCGCTGTTGACGATCAAGCTGCTCAAGAAGGGCGAGCTCAAGATCTACAAGGGCTACCCGCACGGCATGGCCACGACCCATGCCGACATCATCAACGCCGACCTGCTGGCCTTCTTCAAGGCCTAGGACATTTTCGAAAAAAAAGGGCGCCCGCCATCAAGCAGGCGCCTTTCTCGTCCGGTTTCAAGTCTAGCGGATTGCAGCGACCGCCTATGCCTTTCTGGCTTCCTTCATGTTCGGTAGGAACACGGTCAGCAGCCCGAACAGCGGCAGATAGGAGCAGATCTGGAAGACATAATCGATGCCCTTCATGTCGGCGACGACGCCGAGCACGGCAGCAGCGATGCCGCCCATGCCGAAGGCGAAGCCGAAGAAGATGCCGGCGATCATGCCGACACGTCCCGGCACCAATTCCTGCGCAAAGACGACGATGTTGGAGAAGGCCGACGACAGGATCAGGCCGATCAGCAC
>NZ_RZQG01000339.1:0-5945 GCF_003998635.1 Mesorhizobium sp. M7D.F.Ca.US.004.03.1.1 | reverse complement strand
AACACCGACGCTTCTGAATATGGCGGTTCCGGCAAGGGCAATGGCGGCATGGTCGAGGCGCGGGCTGAGAGAGGAAGCATCTCCGCGACGATGCTTTTGCCGCCGCTGTCGACGATCATGCTCGAACTCGTCGCGGACTGAGCCCATCGAAACTGGATGCATGTCGAGATTGAGTAACTTGGGAGGGTAAAAATGGCAGACTTGAAACGGACCCAGCCGCTGGCGCGCGATGCCATGGCCTATGTATTGGCCGGCGGCCGCGGCAGCCGCCTCAAGGAACTGACCGACCGGCGTGCCAAGCCGGCTGTCTATTTCGGCGGCAAGACGCGCATCATCGACTTCGCGCTCTCCAATGCTCTGAATTCCGGCATTCGCCGCCTCGGTGTCGCCACCCAGTACAAGGCGCATTCGCTGATCCGCCATCTGCAGCGCGGCTGGAACTTCCTACGGCCCGAGCGAAACGAGAGTTTTGACATCCTGCCGGCCAGCCAGCGCGTCTCGGAAACACAATGGTATGAGGGCACCGCCGACGCCGTCTACCAGAACATCGACATCATCGAGGCCTATGGGCCTGAATACATGGTCATCCTGGCCGGCGACCACATCTACAAGATGGACTACGAGATGATGCTTCGCCAGCACGTCGACGCCAATGCCGACGTCACCGTTGGCTGCCTCGAAGTGCCGCGCATGGAAGCCACCGGCTTCGGCGTCATGCATGTCGATGCCAAGGACAACATTATCGCCTTCGTCGAAAAACCCGCCGACCCGCCCGGCATTCCCGACAAGCCGGAGTTTGCGCTGGCCTCGATGGGCATCTATGTCTTCAAGACCAAGTTCCTGATGGAGCAGTTGCGCCGCGATGCGGCCGAGCCGGGCTCAAGCCGCGACTTCGGCAAGGACATCATTCCCTATATCGTCCAGCACGGTAAGGCGATTGCCCACCGCTTCGCCAAGTCCTGCGTTCGTTCGACCGCCGAGAACGAGGCCTACTGGCGCGACGTCGGAACGGTCGACGCCTATTGGGAAGCCAATATCGACCTGACCGATATCACGCCGGAGCTCGACCTCTACGACCGCGACTGGCCGATCTGGACCTATGCCGAATTGAAGCCGCCGGCAAAGTTCGTGCATGACGAGGATGGCCGCCGCGGTTCGGCCGTGTCCTCGCTTGTCTCGGGCGACTGCATCGTCTCTGGCGCTTCGCTGAAAAGAAGCCTGATCTTTACCGGGGCGCGCATCAATTCCTATTCGACGCTGGAAGAAGTGGTGATGCTGCCCGACGTTCATGTCGGCCGGAACGCAAAGTTGAAGCGCGTCGTCATCGACCATGGTGTTAGGATACCGGAAGGGCTGGTGGTCGGCGAAGATCCCGTTCTCGACGCCAAGCGCTTCCGCGTTTCCGAAAAAGGCATCTGCCTGGTCACACAGGATATGATCGACAAGCTGGCGCTTTAGAGCAATTCCAGGAAAAGTGTGAAACGGTTTCCGTCCGGAATTGCGTCAAGACAAAGAACTCTAGGACAGACAGGATCGGATTATAGGCGCATGCAGGTTCTGTCGGTCACGCCCGAGATTTTCCCGCTGATCAAGACCGGCGGGCTTGCCGACGTGACCGGCGCGCTGCCCATTGCGCTGGCGGCCAAGGGCGTGACCATGCGCACGCTCATTCCTGGTTTTCCAACCGTTATGGCCGCCTTCAAGAAAAAGAGGGCGGTTCTGCAATATCCCTTGCTGCAGGGCGGCAAGGCCTCTGTCCACTCCGTCCAGCTTGCCGGGCTCGAGCTGTTCGTGCTCGACGCGCCGCACCTGTTCGACCGTCCCGGCGGTCCTTATGGCAATGCGACCGGCGTCGATTGGCCCGACAACTGGCGGCGCTTCGCGGCGCTGAGCCAGGTCGGCGGCGATATCGCCGGCGGTGCCATCTCGGGCTACCAGCCCGACATCGTCCATGCCCACGACTGGCAGTCGGCGATGACGCTGGCCTACATGCGCTACGGCAAGGCGGTCGGCATACCGTCGATGATGACCGTTCATAATCTCGCCTTCCAGGGCCAGTTCGGCGCCGGCATCTTCGGCGAGCTTGGCTTGCCGGCAGCGGCGATGGCGCTTGACGGCGTTGAATATTATGGCGGCGTCGGCTTCCTCAAGGCGGGCCTGCAGGCCGCCTGGGCGATCACCACGGTCAGCCCGACCTATGCGCAGGAAATCCGCTCGGCGGAATTCGGCATGGGCCTCGACGGCCTCATCAACATGCGCTCCAGCGATCTCTATGGCATCGTCAACGGCATCGACACTGGCATCTGGGATCCCGAAACCGACAAGCATCTGGTGTCCCCCTACACGGCGAGCACGCTGAAGGCGCGCGCGCCCAACAGGGCCGCCGTCGAGGAGCGCTTCAGCCTCGATCGCGACGACAGCCCGATCGTCTGTGTCGTCAGCCGCCTGACCTGGCAGAAGGGTATGGACATACTGGCGCTGGTGGTCGACGGCATCGTTGCCACAGGAGCGCGCCTGGCCATCCTGGGCTCAGGCGATGCCGGCCTCGAAGGCGCGCTGCTCGCCGCCGCTGCCAGACATCGCGGCCGCATCGGGGTCGTCGTCGGCTACGACGAGGGGCTGTCGCACATTATGCAAGGCGGCTGTGATGCCATCGTCATTCCCTCACGCTTCGAACCGTGCGGGCTGACGCAGCTTTACGGCCTGCGTTACGGCTGCGTACCGGTGGTTGCCCGCACCGGCGGCCTGGCCGATACGGTCATCGATGCCAATGAGGCCGCCGTCTCGGCCGGCGTTGCCACCGGCTTCCAGTTCGCGCCCAACAATGGCGGTGCCTTGCTGCACGCCATCCGCCGCCTCGTCGACGCCCATGCCAGTCCGGCGGTCTGGGAATCGCTGCAGCGCCAGGGCATGAAGGCCGACGTGTCGTGGGACAAGAGCGCGGACAAATATGTTGAACTCTATCGCTTGCTGCTTTCGAAAAGGGTTGCCTGAAGCATGATACGGACCGTTCCCACCAAACCCTATTCCGATCAGAAGCCTGGCACGTCGGGCCTGCGCAAGAAGGTGCCTGTCTTTCAGCAGGAGCACTATGCCGAGAATTTCATCCAGTCGATCTTCGACGCGCTCGATGGCTTCAAGGGCAAGACGCTGGTGATTGGCGGCGATGGCCGCTTCTACAACCGCGAAGTCATCCAGAAGGCCATCGCCATGGCCGCCGCCAACGGCTTCGGCAAGGTGATGGTCGGGCAGGGCGGTATCCTGTCAACGCCGGCCGCCTCGCATGTCATCCGCAAATACAAGACCTTTGGCGGCATCATCCTGTCGGCCAGTCACAATCCGGGCGGCCCGCACGAGGATTTCGGCATCAAGTACAATGCCGGCAATGGCGGCCCGGCGCCGGAAAAGCTGACCGACGCGATCTTCGAAAAGACCAAGACGATTTCGAGCTTCAAGATCGCCGACATTGATCCGATCGACATCGACACAACAGGCACGGTCAAGGCCGCCGGCATGACGGTCGAGATCATCGACCCGGTCGCCGCCTATGCCAAACTGATGGAAAGCCTGTTCGATTTCGACGCACTTCGCAAATTGTTCAACTCCGGCTTCCGCATGCGCTTCGACGCCATGCATGCAGTGACCGGCCCTTACGCCAAGGAAATCCTGGAAAACCGGCTTGGCGCGCCCAACGGCACCTGCCGCAATTTCAAGCCGCTGCCGGATTTTGGCGGCCACCATCCGGACCCGAATCTTGTCCACGCCAAACACCTCTATGACGAGATGATGGGACCGCACGCGCCGGATTTCGGCGCCGCCTCGGATGGTGACGGCGATCGCAATTTGATCATCGGCAAGGGCATTTTCGTCACCCCGTCGGATTCGGTCGCCATGCTCGCCGCCAACGCCCGCCTGGCGCCCGGCTACAAGGCCGGTTTGAAAGGCATTGCCCGCTCGATGCCGACCAGCGGCGCGGCCGATCGTGTTGCTGAAAAACTCGGCATCGGCATCTATGAGACGCCGACCGGCTGGAAGTTCTTCGGCAATCTGCTGGATGCCGACATGGCGACGATCTGCGGTGAGGAAAGTGCCGGCACCGGCTCCAACCATGTCCGCGAAAAGGACGGCCTGTGGGCGGTGCTGCTGTGGCTCAACATCCTTGCCGCGCGCGGCGAAAGCTGCAAGCAGATCGTCACCGAGCACTGGGCGACCTATGGCCGCAATTACTATTCGCGGCACGACTATGAAGAGGTCGAGAGCGACCGGGCGAATGCGCTGGTCGACGAGTTGCGTGCCAAGCTCGCTTCGCTGCCCGGCACCAGCGTGCGCGGCCTGAAGATCGCCAATGCCGACGACTTTGCCTATCACGACCCGGTCGACGGTTCGGTGAGCAAGAACCAGGGAATCAGGATCTTGTTCGAAGGCGGCTCGCGCGTCGTCTTCCGGCTTTCCGGCACCGGCACGTCGGGCGCGACGTTGCGCGTCTACATCGAGCGCTACGAGCCGGACAAGTCGAGGCACGATCTCGACACGCAGGCCGCCCTTGCCGATCTGATTGCCGCGGCCGATGATATTGCCGGGATTCACAGTCATACCGGCCGCCCCAAGCCAAGCGTTATCACTTAATGAAATCTGCGATGCCGGCCGCTGATCGGCCGCGATTTGGCGGACTTGTTTCGGAGGGCGGCATCCGCTTTGCCGCGTGGTCGCAGGCCGCCCGCCGGCTCTGGGTCTCGATCTTCGACGAACAGGGCAAGCGGGAAATCGAACGGCTCGAACTGCAGCCGCAAGGCGAGGGCGTCCATGCGCTGTTCGTTGCGGGCCTTGGCCCCGGCACCCGCTACGGCTTTCGCGCCGATGGCGACTACGCGCCGGAGCGCGGGCTGTGGTTCGACCCCGCCAAGCTCCTGGCCGATCCTTACGCGGTCGAGATCGACAGGTCCTACACCTATGACTGGCGGCTGGCCCAGCGCCGGGGCGAGGGGGCCGATACCGCGCAACTGATGCCGAAGGCGATTGCCGCTGCCTTGCCGAAGCCAGTGCAGGCAGCGCCGCCGCTCTTCCAGCCCGGCGGCCTGATCTACGAAATTCCGGTGCGCGCCTTCACCATGCTGCATCCGGACGTTCCGGAAAAGTTGCGTGGTACCATTGCCGCTCTCGCTCATCCGCTGGTTGTCGAGCACCTGAAGAAACTCGGCGTTGGCGCGGTCGAACTGATGCCGGTAACCGCGTCGATCGACGAGCGGCATCTGCCGCCGCTTGGGCTGCGCAATGCCTGGGGCTACAATCCTGTCACGTTCATGGCCCTTGATCCGCGTCTGGCGCCGGGCGGCATCATGGAATTGCGAAACACGGTTGCCGTGCTGCGCCAGGCTGGCATCGGCGTCATCCTCGATCTCGTCTTCAACCACACCGGCGAGAGCGACAGGCTAGGCCCGACGCTGTCGCTGCGCGGCCTCGACAACCACGCCTATTACCGGCACACATCAGACGGCAGGCTGGCCAATGACACCGGAACCGGCAACACGGTCGCTTGCGACCATCCTGTCGTCCAGGAAATGGTCCTCGACACGCTTCGCCATTTCGTCAGGGATGCCGGCGCCGACGGCTTCCGCTTCGACCTGGCGCCCATCCTGGGGCGGGTTGAAGGCACATTCGATGCCGAGGCGCCGCTGCTGAGAGCGATGCGCGACGACGCGCTGCTGGCCGATCGTGTGTTGGTCGCCGAGCCGTGGGACATCGGTCCGGATGGCTATCAGCTTGGCAATTTCCCGCCGCCTTTCCTCGAATGGAACGACAAGTACCGCGACGATGTCAGGCGCTTCTGGCGTGGCGACGCCGGCATGGTCGGCGCCCTGGCGACCCGGCTTGCCGGTTCGTCCGATGTGTTTGCCGCGAACGGGCAAGGCGCCAGCCGCAGTGTCAATTTCATCGCCGCCCATGAC
>NZ_RZQG01000338.1:0-5957 GCF_003998635.1 Mesorhizobium sp. M7D.F.Ca.US.004.03.1.1 | reverse complement strand
AAAGGTAAATTCGAGCGTAACAAGCCTCACGTGAACATCGGCACGATTGGCCACGTCGACCATGGCAAGACGTCGCTGACGGCGGCGATCACCAAGTATTTTGGCGAATACAAGCGCTACGACCAGATCGACGCTGCCCCTGAAGAAAAGGCGCGCGGCATCACGATCTCGACGGCGCACGTCGAATACGAGACGGCCAACCGCCACTACGCTCACGTCGACTGCCCCGGCCACGCCGACTATGTGAAGAACATGATCACCGGTGCCGCGCAGATGGACGGCGCGATCCTAGTCGTGTCGGCCGCCGACGGCCCGATGCCGCAGACCCGCGAGCACATCCTGCTGGCCCGTCAGGTCGGCGTGCCGTCGATCGTGGTGTTCCTGAACAAGGTCGACCAGGTCGACGACGCGGAGCTGCTCGAACTGGTCGAGCTCGAGGTTCGCGAGCTTCTGACCAAGAACGAGTTCCCCGGCGACGACATTCCGATCGTCAAGGGTTCGGCTCTGGCTGCTCTGGAAGACTCGGACAAGAAGATCGGCGAGGATGCGATCCGCGAGCTGATGGCTGCGGTCGATGCCTACATCCCGACGCCGGTTCGTCCGCTCGACAAGCCGTTCCTGATGCCGATCGAAGACGTGTTCTCGATCTCGGGCCGCGGCACGGTGGTGACCGGCCGCGTTGAGCGTGGCATTGTCAAGGTTGGCGAGGAACTCGAGATCATCGGCATCCGTCCGACGACCAAGACGACCTGCACGGGCGTCGAGATGTTCCGCAAGCTGCTCGATCAGGGCCAGGCTGGCGACAACATCGGCGCGCTGCTGCGCGGCGTTGACCGTGAAGGTGTCGAGCGCGGCCAGGTTCTGGCCAAGCCCGGCACGGTGAAGCCTCACAAGAAGTTCGTGGCCGAAGCCTACATCCTGACCAAGGATGAAGGTGGCCGTCACACGCCGTTCTTCACCAACTACCGTCCGCAGTTCTACTTCCGCACGACCGACGTGACCGGCATCGTGTCGCTGCCGGAAGGCACCGAGATGGTGATGCCGGGCGACAACATCACGGTCGATGTCGAGCTGATCGTGCCGATCGCCATGGAAGAGAAGCTGCGCTTCGCTATCCGTGAAGGCGGCCGCACCGTCGGTGCCGGCATCGTCGTCACCATCAAGGAATAACCGACGCCGGCCTGTGCCAGTCAGGTTCGAAACGGAAAGGGCGGTCCTTGAGGCCGCCCTTTTCTTTTGCCCAGGGATCGGTGCCCCGTGATGTCGCCCAGACCCTGTTGCAAGCCTTTGGACCTCGTCTAGTATAGGTTGCATCAAGGGCTTTTTTCCAGATGGTTCCAGGGCGCCTTTTCCATCGTCGGGCATTGTGGTCGCTGCGGCTGATCTGCCTGCTGGCGTTGCTTGTCACGGGACGTGCTTTTGCGGCGGATACGGCCCCGGATCTCGGTCCAACGATGCAGTTTGGCATTGTCCGCAGCAATGCACCGGGGTGCGAGCCGATCTGCCCGGAGTGGATCTCGGCAGAAGGCTCGATAGAAGCCGGAACGCCGGCTCTGTTCAAACGCATGCTGAAGACGCTTGGCGGGCGAAAACTGCCTGTTGTCGTCAACTCTCCCGGCGGCAATGTCGAGGCGGCACTGACGCTTGGCCGGCTGATCCGCAAGAACAAGCTCGATATTGCCATTGGCAAGACGGTGTTCTCCGGTTGCCAGCCCGACGCGAAGGGTTGCCAGGATCGTGACAAGAATGGCGCCCGCTACCTAGGCGATGTCATTGACTACGGCGCCATGTGCAATTCCGCCTGTCCGTTGATGTTTGCCGGCGGTGTCCGGCGTGTAGCAGGCGAATGGGCCTATCTCGGCGTCCATCAGATCACCACGACCTACATCCGCACGAAACTGCAATACCGGACCACCTACCGCATCGTGGGCGGCAAGAAAAAGGTCCTCAACACAAAGATCGTCAGCCGCAAGAACGCCGGCAGCTACAAGACCTATGAGATGAGCAAGTCGGTGGAGAAAAAGCTGGCGGCCTATCTCGACCAGATGGGCATCGAACAAAGCGTGCTCGAAACGATGAAGGGCACCCCGGCCAGCGAAATCCAGCAGATCGGCCTCGACGACATGCTGGCGATGAAGTTGGTCACCAGTGTCGACTCGGTAGACCTGTTGACCGCCGCCAGTCTGTGCAGGCCGGATCCGTTGGCCGCGAATTGCCTCGAAATACCGGGGAACAAGCCAGCCGGCCCGACGGCCGCAGCCAGGCCCACCCCCCTACCGGAGCCCGACGGGGCGCAGCACGACGAAGACATGCGCTTTGTCGTGGTTCGCGGCAGCAACCCGCTCTGCAATCCCGACTGCCCGGAATGGATTTCGGCGCAAGGCGCGATCACACCTCGGACACCGCAGAAGCTGCGCCAATTGCTCGCCACGCTCGGCAACCGGCAACTGCCGGTCGTGATCAGCTCAACGGGAGGCGACCTGTTCAGCGCCCTGGCGGCGGGACGGCTTATCCATGAAAAGAAGCTCGACGTCGCCGTTGGCCGCACCGATTTCGTCGGCTGTGACCCGGGCGAGTGGAGTTGCCTTGCCAACGAGGGTGCCTATGCCGGGCTGAGCACCGATGCGGGCGTGGAGTGCGATTCGGCCTGCGCGCTCATGCTTGCCGGTGGCGTCAGGCGGCTTGTCGGTCCACGGGCGCGGCTTAGCCTGTATCCGATGGGGCAAAAGCAGATGGTCAAGGCCTATCTCGAGGAGATGGCGATCGATCCCGCTCTGTTCACAGCGATCGAGCGGCGCTCGGTCGAGCGCCAACTGGAACCCGACATGATGCTGAAGGTCGGGCTGACGACGAGCCCGCAATCGGTCGACGCGCTGACCGGCGCCACCATCTGCGAGGCGGTGCCGAAACCCGAGAATTGCCGGATCCGGCCTTCCGCCAATGCCGAGGCTGACTCGCCCGCCAAATTGTAGAGCGCGGCGACGTCGGAAACTGGCCATCGAGGCAGGTTGAGGCACTCCCGATTTTTCCGCTATCGTTGCTGCTGGCGGCGCCGGGGCTGGCGGAGGATCGAGAATGAGCCAGGATATCCCGACACTCTACGAATGGGCCGGCGGCAGCGAGGCCTTGAACCGGCTGACCCAGACTTTCTATGACAAGGTGGCGCAGGACCCGATCGTCGGGCCGGTGTTCAAGACCATGTCGCCGGATCATCCCGCCCATGTCGCGGCCTTCATCGGCGAGGTTTTCGGCGGGCCAAAAACCTATAGCGAGCAATTTGGCGGCCATCGCGAGATGGTCATGCACCATCTGGGCAAGCATCTGACGGAGGAGCAGCGCCGCCGCTGGATCAACCTCCTGGCCGATGCCGCCGACGCGGTCGGCCTGCCCGACGATCCGGAATTCCGTTCGGCCTTCATGGGCTATGTCGAATGGGGATCGCGGCTGGCCAAGATGAATTCCAATCTCGGCGAGACCTGCGATCCTGAGACGGAACCGATGCCGGCCTGGGGCTGGGGCGTGCCGGGCGGCCCCTATCGAGTGCCGGACGCCAAATAGCTCCGGCCGTCCCATCGGGAGGTGCGCGAAGAGGGTAGGCGATATCTCTATGAATCGCGTGTCAGCGACTTCGGGCGGGAACTTGAGATCGACCGCGACGGGCTGGTTGTCAGCTATCCCGATTTCTGGCGCAGGATTTAAGGCGCGTTTGCTTGCAAACCGCTCTTTACAGAGCGTGCGGAAGCTTTTAGGAAGCGCCTGCTGCGCCGACATGCGCACGATACGGGCATAGCTCAGTTGGTAGAGCGGCGGTCTCCAAAACCGCAGGTCGTAGGTTCGAGCCCTGCTGCCCGTGCCATTTCTCGAAATGGCACTCAACGCAATGTTTCGCCATTTCTCGAAATGGCGTTTCAAAACGATATTTCTATGGTCTGCCCTTTGAAAATCGGCGACCCGCTTGCCATATTAGCTCTCTTGGGGCATAAGGGCGCCATAGCCGGGACGGAACGACTGGATGGTTCCGAGGCGGCGTTTGGTCATAAAGCGGACACTTGCCACTTGCGTGGATCAAGAATCGGTTTTATGTAGACGAAACAGACACGCGACGCGTGGAGCTGGGAAGCCGGCTTTACGCGTCTGATTTGCATGGGCGAAATGATTGCGCTGATTCGGCGCGAGACTGGGCTCAGGCGGCACGTCCCGGCCAGCGGGATCATCCAGGAGACCCGGCCAACGGGTCTTGAAGACAGAGCGGCATATGGCTTCGAAAACCACAAATCCTTTCGTCTTTCTCCAGCAGGTCCGCGCGGAGACCGCCAAGGTGACTTGGCCGTCGCGGCGCGAAACGATGATCTCGACGGTGATGGTTCTGGCCTTCGCAGTGATCGCGATGATCTTTTTCTTCACCGCTGATCAGCTCATGGGCCTCGCGGTCGAACAGATTCTGGGCATCGGACGCTAAGTCCGGCGATTACGGAGAAGTCTTGAAATGACCGCGCGCTGGTACATCGTCCACGCCTATTCGAACTTTGAAAAGAAGGTCGCCGAGGATATCGAGAACAAGGCCAAGCAGAAGGGCCTGTCCGCCGATATCCACCAGATCGTGGTTCCGACCGAGAAGGTCGTCGAAGTTCGTCGCGGCCGCAAGGTCGATGCCGAGCGCAAGTTCTTCCCGGGCTATGTGCTCCTGAAGGCCAACCTGACCGACGCGGTGTTCTCGCTGGTCAAGAACACGCCGAAGGTCACCGGCTTCCTGGGTGACTCCAAGCCGGTGCCGATCACCGAGGCGGAAGCGCAGCGCATCCTGAACCAGGTGCAGGAAGGCGTCGAGCGGCCAAAGCCCTCGGTCACGTTCGAGATCGGCGAAGCGATCCGCGTTTCGGATGGTCCCTTCGCGTCGTTCAACGGTTTCGTCCAGGAAGTGGACGAGGAGCGGGCGCGGCTCAAGGTGGAAGTTTCGATCTTCGGGCGCGCCGTGCCTGTCGATCTGGAATTCGGACAGGTCGAAAAGGGCTGATCCGAAATCCCGCCGCCAAGCGCGGCAGGGAAGGGCGACGCGGAGATCGCGCGGCTCTCGAGAACGGTGGGAGACGAATGCGGCTTTAGCCGGCCGCATGGATCGCACCACCAGACTGCAACCGCCGGCAAGTCCGGCATAGACGAAGGCAGGAAAAGAGATGGCTAAGAAAATTGCAGGCCAGCTCAAGCTCCAGGTGAAAGCGGGATCGGCTACGCCGTCTCCCCCGATCGGCCCGGCGCTTGGTCAGCGTGGCATCAACATCATGGAATTCTGCAAGGCGTTCAACGCGCAGACCCAGGAAATGGAAAAGGGATCGCCGGTTCCGGTCGTCATCACCTACTATCAGGACAAGTCCTTCACCTTCGTCATGAAGACGGCGCCGGTGAGCTACTTCCTGAAGAAGGCGGCGAACCTGACGGCTGGCTCCAAGGAGCCGGGCAAGGTCAAGGCCGGTACGGTTTCGCGTGAAAAGGTCCGCGAGATCGCCACCGCGAAAATGAAGGATCTGAACGCAAACGACGTCGAAGCGGCCATGCGCATGGTCGAGGGCTCCGCCCGCTCGATGGGTCTGGAAGTGGTGGGCTAAGATCATGGCAAAGATTGCAAAGCGTGTATCGAAGACCCGCGAAGGCATCGATCCCAACAAGGCTTATGCCCTGGGTGATGCGCTGAAGCTGCTCAAGGACCGTTCCTCGGTCAAGTTCGACGAGACCATCGAAGTCGCCATGAACCTCGGCGTCGACCCGCGCCATGCCGACCAGATGGTCCGCGGCGTGGTCAACCTGCCGAACGGCACCGGCCGCTCGGTGCGCGTCGCTGTGTTCGCACGCGGCGACAAGGCTGACGAAGCGCGCGCCGCCGGCGCCGACATCGTTGGTGCCGAGGATCTGGTCGACATCGTCCAGAAGGGCACGATCGATTTCGATCGCTGCATCGCCAC
>NZ_RZQG01000337.1:0-5970 GCF_003998635.1 Mesorhizobium sp. M7D.F.Ca.US.004.03.1.1 | reverse complement strand
CCCCAATCCTGCCGCGACCGGGGCCGCCGACCAGGCGACCGGGGAAAACTTTGCGGTGAAGGTCACCGACAGCGACAACGACACGGCCAATGCCTCGCTGACCGTCAAGGTCAACGATGACGGGCCGCATGCGGTCAACGACGGTCAGACGCAGGCGACGGAGAATGCGCCGGTCACGATCGACGTGTTCGCCAACGACGTGCATGGCGCCGACGGGGTGCTGGCGAGCACGGTGACGCTGGTTGCCGGCAGCCTGAGCGGCTCGGGCATCCTGGTGAACAACGGGAACGGCACGTTCACCTACACGCCTGGCGCTGGCGAACAGGTTCCGGTGAGCTTCTCGTACACGATCAAGGATGGCGACGGAGACACCTCACAGGCGACGGCGACGATTACCCTGGTGGCGGATTCGATACCGACGGTCACGGTGACGCCGACCGGCGGGACGCCGGCGGTCGACGCGACCGCTGTCGTCGACGAGAAGGGCCTTGCGGACGGTAGCGGGGAGCTGGCGCTTCCGGCTCTGCACAGCGACGAGTCGGAGACGACAACGGGCACGTTCAACATCGCCACGGGCGGCGACACCCTACAGAAGCTCGAGGTCGGTGGCGTGGATGTGACCGCTGCGACCGTTGCGGTTCCGGTCGTCGTGCATGGCACCAATGGTGACCTGACGGTGACTTCGAGCGGTGGTGTCTACAGCTGGAGCTACACGCTGCTGCAGCACGTGACGAACCCCAATCCTGCCGCGACCGGGGCCGCCGACCAGGCGACCGGGGAAAACTTTGCGGTGAAGGTCACCGACAGCGACAACGACACGGCCAATGCCTCGCTGACCGTCAAGGTCAACGATGACGGGCCGTCTCTGAGCGTCGACGATATAGCCGTCAACAGGATTGCTGGTGCAGTTACTTCTGGAGACTACCACTTCATAGTCGGTGCTGACAGTTCGGCTTTCGCTGACTCGTTCGGGTCAGGCGCTCTTGCTTGGACCAACAAAGGAGCGGATTTCGATTTCCACCTGAAATCCGGTACCACCTCCACCTACGAAGCGACCTTTGATGACGGTGGAACTACGAAGACCTTTTTCGAAATCACGGTTCAGAACGATGGCACCTATGACTTCCAGCTAGTTACTGCTGCACCTGCGCTCACAGTTTCGAGCGGATCGCTGTTCAGTGGAATCTCTGGCGGATCCGGTCTGTCGAGCTACACATTCGCCGCGTCAAACTTTGGCGGCGCGTTCTCCCTGGTATTGACTGCCACGAACGAGGACGGCAACGACGCAGGAACGGCCCCTGATCCTGCGACGTTGACGATTTCATCGACCGATCTCGGCATCAATGGCAACAGCATCCAGGAGAATTTCGACGAAACCCTGCGACTGGACGTCCAGCAGCAATCTGGCTTCGAGAACTCGACCTTGAGTTCGCTCTCAATCGGAGTTTCCTCAAGCGGAAGCTTGTCTACTGGTGACGATTTCCAAATCCAAGTCTTTTACACGAGTGGTCCACCGGTCACCACAGCCGTGAATTATGACGGAAACGGTACAGTCAGTTTTGACATCGATAGTAGTCGGACCGTCGACTACGTGGAATTCAAGGCCATAACAAACAATGTCAACTTCAAGATTACTGGCATTTCTCTTGAATATACCACAACGGTGAACCCAGCTGACAATGTGCTGCAGTTCCAACTGACAGGCAAGGACGGCGATGGTGATACGGCCACCGACGCCTTTGCGGTAAATGTAATGGCTGGCACGGCTGGCAACGACACGATCGTCACCGGCAGCGCAAACGATCAAGTTTCGGGGGGAAGCGGCAACGACAAATTGAACGGCAGTGGGGGCAATGACCTTCTTTTCGGGGGCGATGGAAACGACATCCTCATTGGCGGCGCCGGCAACGACACTCTGACCGGCGGCACTGGGGTAGATCAGTTCCGGATGGCAACAAATACCGGAATGGATACAATCAAGGACTTCGTGGTCGGGACGGACAAGATCGGCCTGCTGGACACGGGTTTGACCGGAACCGGCAGCGTCAATTTCGTCAACACGATCGGGACTTCCGCCGGTACCCCCCTCAATGTAAACGACTTCTCGATCCGGACCTCGATCTCTGCTCTCACGGCCGGCGACTCGACGCATATCGTTAAAATCGACGCGGGGCAGACGTCGGCGCAAATAACGGCGACACTCGTGGCGGCAGCCAACACCTATGTGCTTGTCTTCAACTCGACCACAGGACATGGCGAACTCTGGTTCGACACGAATTGGAATGACGCCGCCGGCCGCACCCAGGTGGCAACCTTCGACAACATCACCTCGCAATCGCAGCTTAACGCGCTCACCAGCACAGATTTTGTCGTTTACAACAGCGCTACCGACCCCATCATCCTCGATCTCAACCACGATGGGTTCGCCTTCTCCGACCTCAGCCATGGCGTCCAGTTCGACATCAATGGCGATGGTGTAAAAGATCAGGTTGCCTGGAACACATCCCATGATGGGATGCTGGCGGTCGATCTCAACCATGACGGCAAGATCGACGATGGCACCGAACTGTTCACACCGAACTTCGGCGGTGGCAATTTCGCCAGCGGCGCGGCGGCATTGGCTTCGCTCGACAGCAACCATGACGGTGTCATCGACCACAACGATACCGCCTTCGACAGCCTGCTGATCTGGAAGGACGCCAATGCCAACGGCATCAGTGACGCCGGGGAATTGTCACACCTCGCTGACAACGGGATCGTCTCCATCAGCACGGCGGCTACTCCGACTGTCGGCGAAATCGACGGACAGACCGTGACAGGCAACGGAACCTTCCACATGGCCGACGGCACGACCGGCAACTATGTCGAGGTCGAACTCGACACCTCACTTGTTGCACCGGCAGAGCCGACCGCCGGCAGCACGGGCGCCGACACCTTCAAGCTTGACAACCTCGACATCAAGGATCTCATCACCGACTACCATGGCACCGGCCCTGGTGGTCAGGGCGACAAGATCGATCTGAGCGCGCTGTTCGACACGGCGTCGGGGGGCAACATCAATGATTATGTGCACTACGACGCCGACACGAAGACGCTGAGCGTCGATACCACTGGTTCGGGCAATGCGGCCAATTTCGTGGACGTCGCCGCGTTGCAGAACGCACCTGCCGCCGGCACGATCACGATACTCTACGACGACACGGCGCATGTGCAACACACGGCAACGATCTAACGCCATAGCGCATGGCTACGCGACTATGTTATACGTCGCTAATATTTAGGGGAGCTCAACATGAAACGTTCTGCAAGGCTGCTTGTTTCCGCTGCGACGCTGTTGCTGGCAGTCGGGTCGACGGGCTACGCCGCCGACATCATCGAAGGTCCGACGGCCGACTATTGCCGCACCGTCGGCACGTCCAACCTGGTGCTGAACGACAACATCGTCGACCTCAAGGAGCAGGTGGTGAAACTGATGGACGAGTCGGTCGCCGCCGCCAACAGCTCGGAGTGGATCAATTCGTCCCGGCCCGTCTTCGTCTGGGCATCGGAAGCCAAGGTCGCCTGCGGCATGGCTTACGGCTATCTGAAGACGAACTATAAGGACGAAGACACCCTCAACAAGTGCGAGTGTTTCCACGATCGCATGGTCGAGTACATGCACTGACCGGATAGGCGAACCCGCCTGTTGGCCATCATGACAGCCGACGGATCATTCTTGAAGGCGATCGCAGGCGCGATCGTGTTCGTCGGCTTTGGCCTAACTGTCACGCTGGCCCGCGCCAACTGGCTGGAACGACCGTCCGTGGAACAGCGTCAGTCGTCCAATCTGCCGCGACCGGCTCGTTGTGACGCAGCCACGGAGTGGACCCGGCAGACATTCAAGGCGTTTGCGAGCTGCCAGGCATCGATCTATGGCCTGGAGCCGATGCTGGTGCATGCCGTGATGGAGATCGAAAGCGGGTTCGATCCCGGCGTGCAGGGCGCCGATGGCGAAGTCGGCCTGATGCAGGTTATGCCGGCTACGGCCAGAATGCTTGGCTTTCGAGGCTCCGTGGACGATCTGAGCGCACCGGCGACCAACATCGCCCTTGGGGTCAAATATCTTGCGCAGGCCAACAGGCTCGCCGCGGGCGATCTGTGCACCACCGTCATGAAGTATCGCGCCGGGCACAATGAAAGCCGGTTCTCGGCCCTTTCGGTCCGCTACTGTCAGCGTGCGCGGGCAATCCTGGCAAGGGAAGGGATTGAAGTGACCGGGCCTTTGCCGGTGGCGACGTCAGGCTTTTCCGCATTTTCGCCAGGAGGAGAGGGTGGAGCCTCTGCCCAGGGAAAAGGTGTGTGCGTGCGGCGCGTGTTCGTGCCCGGGCCGCGATACATGAAATGCGCCGACTATCGAAGTGCCGGGCAAGCAAGGCAGCTCAAGGCGCTCAGAGCCAGGCTTTTCGGCAGCTAAAAGAACTGCAGACGGCACAGCAAGTCCGCCGTAACATGACTTGAAGACCAGACCGGGAAGAATATCCGGCGGCACATGGGGTGGAGCATTCATGGAAGCTGGCCGACACGTCCACTGTCCACGGACATGGGCAATCGCCTTGGCGCTCGCCGTGATCGTGTCGGGCTGTCAGTCGAAAGGCGGCGTTTCCGAAGTGCTCGATCCGGCGGCGGTTACCGTGCCTGCCGGGCAGAATGGCGCCGCTGTTGCCGGTCCGGTCCAGGCGACCCAGTCGCTGGGCACTGGTTCGACAAAAATCACGATGCTGCTGCCGTTGTCCGCTGCGGGGCCGGCAGGGGAAAACGGCAGGAAGATGCTCGATGCCGCCAAGCTGGCGATGACGGATATCGGCAATGGATTGCTTACGCTGACGGTGGAAGACACCAAAGGCGACAGCGCGCTTGCCAGCAAAATGGCGATAACGGCCATAACGACGGGCTCGAAGGTCGTCATCGGCCCGACCGAACTGCCGGCAGCCCAGCATATTGCCACGCTGTCGGGATCGAAGCGGCCACCGGTCCTGGCGCTTGCCGATAATTTCGCCGGCGGCGCCGGGGTTTATGCCGTGCTCCTTGGCGAAGCGGACAGCGCCGCTGCGGGCGCCGCGGGACTGGCGGCGAAAGGCAGCAAGAAGTTCGTATTGTTTGTCGCGGAGGGCCCAAACGCCAGCGCCATGGAGAAGCGGGTCGCGAACAGCCTCAGCATCTATGGTGCGACCCTCGCGGTCACTCTCCCGTATTCGGCCGGTGACGGTGGCGCGAAGGTGGTCGACGAAATGGGCTCACTCGTGGACGCCCCCGACGCCGTCATCGTTGCCAGCGGCAATGACAGCCCGTCGCCCATCCTCGCCGCCCTTAAATCAAAGGGCATTCCGGGGAAGACAATCTCCGTCGTCGGAACGAACCGTTGGCTGGAACACCCCATGGATCCGCTGTTTGGGGGGGCATATATCGCCACGCTCGATCCAAGTGAAACCGGGCCGATCGCCGACCGCTTCAGGACGGCATACAACTATCCGGCCGACGTCAATGTGGCCTACGCCTATGATATGGTTGCCCTGACTGCAGGGATTGCCAGCGCGGTCGGGCCTGATGGTTTCAGCAAAAAGGTTCTCGAGAATCCAAATGGGTTTCGTGGGTCGACCGGCCTGTTCCGGTTTCGGGCCGACGGATCCAGCGAACGATCGATGCCGTTCTATCGGATTGAAAAAGGTGCTCTCAAGCTGGTTGCCAAATCGACGTCGGGTTTCTGACCGGCGAGACTCCTTGAGATCCTGTTCGCGCTGATGGGCCGGCCGGGCCGCAGCAGCTTGGCGATCGCGCTCGGAAGCCTCCTGCTTCTGGCCGGAGTCCTGCTGATCATTCAGGCCCGGGCTTTGCTTTCGGTCGATCGGCCTGTCCTTATCCCTTCGCAGGATATTGACGATACGCAGCCAATCCGGCCAGTTGCCCCCGTTACCGGCGCACAACGCCGAGAAC
>NZ_RZQG01000336.1:0-5971 GCF_003998635.1 Mesorhizobium sp. M7D.F.Ca.US.004.03.1.1 | reverse complement strand
ATGTAGATGTTGTCGATGTCGCGGTTGCCGGCGATGCGGCGCTGATAGGCGTGCAGAGGCATCAGGACGACATTGTCCTGGTCCTGGCCGAAGCCGGTATAGCCCTTGGGCTCGAGCAGGCCGATGATCTTGCAGGAGGTTCGGTTGACGCGGATGATCTCGCCCTCAGGGTCGCCGGCGCCGAAGAACTGCTGGCGCACCGTCTCGCCGATCAGGCACACGCCGGTGCCTGAGCGGGTCTCGGAATCGCTGAACGGGCGGCCCGACACCAGCTTCCAGTCGCGCGCATCGAGATAGGCGCTGTCGGTGCCGGTGACGCCCGAGGTCAGGCTCTCGGTGCCGAAGATGACGCGGACCTGCTTTTGCGAGGCCGGCGAAATGGCGCGCGCGCCGGTCAGGTGCGCAACGAGTGCTGCCAGGTCCTTTTCGGCCAGCGGACGCACCACCTGGTCGAGCCCGCCCGGAGCGCCGGGGCCGGCCGGACGGCCGGAGCGGACGACCAGCAGATTGCTGCCAAGCTTGGAGATGTCGGCCTTGACCTTTTCAGTGGTGCCGGAGCCGATGGTGAGCATGGCGATGACGGCGGCAACACCGATGACGATGCCGAGCAAGGTCAGGAACGAGCGCAGCACGTTGCGGCGGATCGAGCGGAGTGAGAGGCGAACGGTTTCCCAGATCATTGTGCCATCTCCAGCTTCATGGTGTCCGAGGCGACGTGGCCGTCGAGGAAGCGGATGGTGCGTTCGGCATAGTCGGCGACGTCGGCCTCATGCGTGACCATGGCGATGGTCAGGCCAAGCTCGGTGTTCAGCCGGGTCAGCAATTCCATGATCTCGTGCGTGCGTGCGGTGTCGAGATTGCCGGTCGGCTCGTCGGCAACGAGCAGCGTCGGGCGGGTGACGATGGCGCGTGCGATGGCCACGCGCTGCTGCTGGCCGCCGGACAGTTCGGCCGGCGTGTGGTGCTCGCGGCCGACAAGGCCGACCTCCGCCAATGCCTGCATGGCAAGGTCGCGGCGCTCGCGGCTGGCCACGCCGCGATAGATCAGCGGCAGTTCGACGTTTTCGGCCGCCGTGGTGCGGGCCAGCAGATTGTAGCCTTGGAACACGAAGCCGACATAGAGGTTGCGCAGCATGGCGCGGCGGTTGCGGTCGAGCCGGCCGGCGTCGATGCCCATGAAGGAATAGGTTCCGGCCGTCGGCGTGTCGAGGCAGCCGATGATGTTCATCGCCGTCGACTTGCCGGAGCCGGACGGCCCCATGATGGCGACGAATTCGCCACGCCGGATGGCAAGGTCGACGCCGGCCAGCGCATGCACCTTGGCCTCGCCCTGGCCGTAGCTCTTCCAGACCTTGTCGAAGGTGATGAGGGTCGCGCCCGCAGCCACGGCATCAGCTCCGCTGCTGCGACGCGGTGATGATTTGTGCGCCTTCTTCCACGCCCGAAAGGACCTCGGTCAGTTCGCCGTCGGTTGAGCCGATCTTGACGTTGACCGGGTGCGGACGGCCGTTCTCCAGCACATAGAGGGTGCGCGAGCCATCGGTGGGCACTGTGGCGGCCTGGCGCTGGCGGTTGCCGCCGGGGCGACCCATGCGGCCGGTGAACAGGTCGCTCAGGCTCCAGCCGCGTGCGGCCTGCTGCGCCGGGCGATAGCGGAAGGCGGTGGCCGGCACGGTGAGCACGCCCTTGGCCTGTTTGGTGACGACCGAAACGGTGGCGGTCATGCCGGGCCGCAGCAACAGCTCGTTGTTGTCGACCTCAAGCCGCGCATTGTAGGTGACGACGCCGTCGGTGGTGACCGAGGCATAGGAGATGTCGCGGATCTCGGCATCGAACGGCCGCTCGGGGAAGGCATCCACCGTGAAGCGGGCATGCTGGCCGGACTTGACGGCGCCGATGTCGGCCTCATCGACCGCTGCCACCAGTTCCATGTTCCTGAGATCGGCGGCAATGATGAACAGCACCGGCGCCTGCAGGGAAGAGGCGACCGTCTGGCCGGGATCGACCGAGCGCGTCAGCACGATGCCGTCGATCGGCGCATAGATGGTGCTGTTGGCAAGGTCGGTCTGCTGCGATTTCAGATCGGCATTGGCGATGGCGAGATTGGCCTCAGCACTGTCGAGCGCCGCCTTGGAGCGGTCGCGCGTCGCGGTCGCCGCCTCGAGCGACTGGTCGGTCGCCATGCCGCGCTTGGTCAGTGCCGCCGCGCGCACAAGCGCCTTTTCGTTCTCGGTCAGCGTCACCGTGGCGTCCTCGACATTGGCGGCCGCGCCCTTGGCGGAGGCCTCCGCTCGTTCGATCTGGACCTGCAGCTTGGTGGTGTCGAGCGCCGCCAGCACGTCGCCCTTCTTGACCTGCTGGTTCTCCTCGACCGAAACCGAACGGATGATGCCTGAGAGCTGGCTGGAAATGTCGACCTGGGTGAGGGGCTGCAGCGTGCCGGTTGCCGAGACCGCGACGGTGAGGTCGGCCTTGGCGGCAGGCACGGTGGTATAATCAATCCTGGCCGGCGAGCCGGCATACCACTGATAGGCGCCAAGCCCGGCGGCGAGCACGATCAGCGCCAGCAGCGCATGGAGCCAGCCGCGCCGGCGCGACTTGCGCCGACCTTGTCTGTCGAGCCCAAGCGCCGTCTCGATGGCGGAATCCGATTCCGTCTTTGGCAGATTGACAATCTGGTCCACGCTGGACCCCTATAATGCGCAATGTCCCTATCTGTGCACAGATCAGGCTTACTGGTTCAAATATCAAATTAAATTTCGCCCATGTTGGGATTGAGGCAGGAATGAAAACCCGGAATTACTTGCTCTACGATGTGTTTACGACCGAGCGACTGGCCGGCAACCCCTTGGCGATCGTGCTGGACAGCAAGGGATTGGACGCGGCCGCGATGCAGGCCATCGCGCGCGAATTCAACCTGTCCGAATCGGTTTTCGTGTTGCCGCCGGACAATCCAAAGCATCGAAACCGCATCCGCATCTTCACGCCCGACTATGAAATGCCGTTCGCCGGCCATCCGACGGTTGGCGCCGCGATTGCGCTGGCCGAACTGGCGGAAGAGGGCGGCGCCGGCATCTTCGTGCTGGAGGAGAATATCGGCCCGGTGCGTTGCGCCGTCAGCAAGCACGACGGCAACACCTTTGCCGAGTTCGACCTGGCGAAGCTGCCGGAGCCGCTAAAGCTCGAGGCCGATCCGGAAGCGATCGGTGCGGCCCTTGGGTTGACGCCGCACGAGATCGGCTTCGAGAATCACCGCGTCGCGTTCTGGTCGGCCGGCGTTCCTTATGTGACCATCCCGGTTGCCAATCTCGAGGCGGCGGGCCGGGTCCGGCTGGACAACCAGGCGTGGTCGGAACTGGCGCCGCGCAAGAGCGAGTGGGCCTTCGCCAGCCCCTATGTCTACTGCCGCGAGACGGTGAACCACGAAAGCGCCTTCCATGTGCGCATGATCGTACCTGGCACACCTTCCTATGAGGATCCGGCGACCGGCTCGGCGGCAGCTGCCTTTGCCGGCGCCATCATGCATTTCGACGCGCCGACCGACGGCATTTCGCAGCTATGGATCGAGCAGGGGCTGGAGATGGGCCGGCCTTCGCGCATCCGCCTCGAACTGACCGTGCAAGGCGGAAAACTGGCCTCGGCGCGCATTGGCGGCAATGCGATCAAGGTGGCGGAGGGCAAGCTGTTCGTCTGACCATCTGCGGCACTTAAGCGATTTGTCGGGAAATGATTCCGGCAGGGCTGGACAGGACCGATGGTGGCGGCTATATGCCCGCCAACGCCGGTTTTTGCCGGCCGAGTGGGTGCGTAGCTCAGTTGGTAGAGCAGCTGACTCTTAATCAGCGGGTCCACAGTTCAATCCTGTGCGCACCCACCAAATTCTTCAAAGACTTGGTGGAAAGACCCTGAAAGCGAGACGCGTTTGACGCGCCTCGGGCAGGCTGTCTGACCGTGATTCATTGACCGCGCTATCTGGATCTCTTGGCGATTCAGCCACGTTGAAAAATGCGGCTAAGAAGCCGGCCGAATCGGAAAGCAATGCTCTTTTCCCCGGCTGCAGCATCGCTAGCGCCAATTTCGTCTTTTCCTCCGGAGAAATCGCTGATGAGCCACCAGAAGAAGACCAGGAAGACAACGAAAATGCCGGTATCGATCGGGCCATGACTTGAATAGCTGCTGTGACGGAGCACAACAGCAACCGCCACGGCGATAGACACTGCAGCTGCGACGGGATGAAGTTTTTTCATCCGCAAAATCTATCTGAGAATCGCCGCTGCCGGAAGATGCTTCCTTTGTCGTGACAACGGCGTCTTTGTCGGCCGATACGGGGAATGGATAACTACTTCTCCGACACCCCCGCTTCCGCAAAGCTTGCCATGCGGGCATGACATTCCAGCGCCGAGCGGACGATGTTGACGGCGAGGCAGGCGCCGGAGCCTTCGCCGAGCCGCATGCCGAGATCGAGCAGCGGCGGCAGGCCGAGCGCTTCGAGCAGCCCGCGATGGCCTGATTCGGCCGAAACGTGAGCGGCGATTGTGTGGGCGAGGCCGGTCGGGTGCAGCTTTGCCAGCGGGGCCGCGGCGGCGGTGCAGACAAAGCCGTCGAGCAGCACGGGTATGCCGAGATAGCGGGCAGCCAGCGTGGCGCCGAAGATGGCGGCGAGTTCGCGGCCGCCGAGCGCGGCAGCGATAGCAAGCGGGTCGGCGAGGGTGGCCGCGTGACGCTTCAGGCCGGCTTCGATGGCGACGACCTTACGCTTCAAGCCGGCGTCATCGACGCCGGTGCCGCGCCCGGTCCATTTTTCCGCACCGCCGCCGAACAGGGCTGCTGAGATGGCAGCCGCCGGCGTCGTGTTGCCGATGCCCATTTCACCGAAGCAGATCAGGTCGAGATCTTTTGTCACCGCGTCGTAGCCGGCGGAGACAGCCGCGAGAAACGCCTCTTCGTCCATTGCCGGTACTTGCGTGAAATCGCCGGTCGGATGGTCGAGATCGAGCGGGATAACGTCGAGTTCGGCACCTGCCATGCGGGCAAGCTGGTTGATGGCGGCACCGCCGCCGGCGAAATTTGCCACCATCTGCACGGTCACTTCCGAGGGATAGGCCGAGACGCCTTGCGCGGTGACGCCGTGGTTGCCGGCGAAGACGAAAACCTTGACGCGGTCGAGTTTCGGCATGTCGCGGCCCTGCCAGCGCGCCAGCCAGGCGGCGATGGTCTCCAGCCGGCCAAGGCTGCCTTGCGGCTTGGTCAGCGTGTCCTGGCGGCGTGCGACCGCGTTTGCAGCGGTATCGCTGCCGGCCGGCAGTTCGAGGCAGGCGGCGCGCAGTTCTTCGAGTGATTTGAAGGGCATGGGGGTAAAGTCTCCGAAAGGGAATCAGGCCAAAAGGGAATCAGGAAAGGGCTACGGAAGCGACGAGCAGCACCGCGATTTCGCTTGCCTGCTGCAGTGCGCCGATCGTGTCGCCGGTCTGGCCGCCGATCTGGTTGAGGCAAAGGGCGCGGAATGCGGCAAACAGCAGGCCAAGCAGGATGAGCGCGAAAACGGCGCCGCCGAGCCCGAGCAAGAGGAGCGGAATCGCGCCGAGCACGGCGCTGGCTGTTGCCGTTTCGACCGAGACAGTGCCGGCATCGGCCGAGAGGCCGTCGATCCGCGCTGGGGGTAAGAGATGCATGAAGGCGCCAAGCAGGCCGCGAGAGGCCGCGTGCGCGGCCAGGAGGGCAAACAGCGCCTGTGTAGGCTCGACGAACTCCGACAGCGCGCTCCAGCGGATCAGCAGTGACAGGCCCAGCGCCGCCGCGCCATAAGCGCCGATGCGGCTGTCGCGCATGATCTCGAGTTTGCTGCCGCGTGATTTGCCGCCGCCAAAACCGTCGGCGACGTCGGATAGCCCGTCCTCATGCAGACAGCCGGTGGTGAGCAGAGTTGCCACAAGCGCGAGGGCCGCCGCCGGCCCCATGGCAAGGCCAAACC
>NZ_RZQG01000335.1:0-6015 GCF_003998635.1 Mesorhizobium sp. M7D.F.Ca.US.004.03.1.1 | reverse complement strand
GTGTCCAGCAATGTGAACAGCGTCAGGTCCTGCGCCGACTTGATGCTTTCGCCGATGGCCGGAGTGCAGCAGATGACCTTCGGATCCGGCACCAGCAGGATGGTCTCGTAGTCCGGCCAATTGCCGTAGCCCCACTGGACGGTCATATCGATGTCGTCACGTCCGAAATCGGGCAGGTCGACCATCGTCGTCAGGCGCAGATCCGCACCCGGCAATATCTCCCGGAACAGGGACAGACGAGGCAACAGATAGTGGGTCGCGAAATAGGGGCTCGCATTCAGGTTGATGCGGTCCCGGTAGTTCGACTTGGTGACGCGGCGAACACCTTCCGAAAACTCGTCGAACCCGGCTTTGACATAGTGCGAGAGAAGGATAGCCGATTCTGTCAATTCGACCGACCGCCCCTTGCGCTCGAACAGCGTCACCTGAAGCGTATCCTCCAGAAGCTTGATCTGCTGTCCGACGGCCTGCGGCGTGACCAGCAATTCGTCCGCCGCCTGCCGAAAACTCTTGTGCTGCGCGACGGCGTGGAAGACGCGAAGCGCATTCAGCGAGGGAAGGCGGAGCTTGCCGGTCATCGTGTATTCCACCTCCTTTCGCTTGCGTTCCTGTTGGACAATTCAGCGCCGCAGGCGCCGTTAAAACAACTCAGGCGTATATATAACCACCTGAAACAATTACGTTTTCTCCGGTCATATAGGTGTTCTTGGGACCGCCCGTCATGAGCACCCACTCGGCAATCTCCGTAGGCTCGGCACCACGACCCAGCGGGCTCGCCTTGGCCAGTTCCTCCAGGAAGCCGAGGGCCTTGGCCCGCTCCGTGGCCATGCCTGCGGGGGCCACCGAATTCACTAGGATTCCGTGTTTTGCGACGTCATGGGCGAAGGAGCGCGTCAGGCTGACCACGGCGGCCTTGGTTGCCGCATAGTGGGCGTTCTGCGGATGCGCCTTGAAAGCGTCGACAGAGGTCAGGTTCACGATCCGCCCGCGCACATGGCTCTTCGGCTCCTGCGACTGCATATGGCGAACGGCCGCCACCATCATGTGGTAGGTGCCTTTGATGTTGATGCCATTGGAGGCGTCCCAATCGGCATCGCTGATCTCGAGGAGCGGGCGGCGAGGGTAGATCGCGGCGCAATTGATCAATGTATCGATACGCCCGAGCTTCGAAACGATGGCGTCGAAGGCGGCGTGGCACTGAGGACCGATCTGTATATCGCATAGGGCGGTCGCGGTCGGCAGGCCGTTGGCCTTTGCCGGCTCTAGCGCGGCTTCGGCGGCGTCCTGGTTGATGTCGATTATGCCGATCTTCGCCGCTCCGGCCTCTACAGCCATCCGGGCCAGAAGCGCGCCGAGGCCGGCGCCGCCACCAACGATCAGAACGGAAAGATCCTTCATTCCAGTTTTTCCTTACTTGGTGCCGCTTGGCGAGGTCGGCCAGGTCGGCATGATGTCAAAACGGGTAACGTCGGCCCATGCGGGCAGGCCGAGCACCGCGACGACCATTCTGGCCACGTCGTCCGGCTGCACCACTTTGCTGGCGTACATGGCCGTGCGCGCCTTGGCGTCGAGGATGTCCTGGTAGAGCTGCGTCTCGACACGGCCGGCGACGATCTCGGTGACGCGTATGCCTGATGGGGAGAGGTCGGCGCGCAACGCGGCGGCAAAACCTGATATCGCCGCCTTGGTGGCTGAATAGACGGCAATGTTGGAATATGCCGCGTGGCCCGCGGTGGAGCCGGTGAACAAGATATGGCCAGACTGCCGCTCGCGCATCTGCGGAACGACGAGGCGGGTAAGCATGATTGCTGCGCTGAGGTTTACCTCCAGCGTGGAGTCGATGTCGGCGATCTTCATGTCGGCGAAATTGCCCAGCGGCGGCATGATCCCGGCATTGTTGATCAGCACGTCGATGGTGAGATCCGCCAGAACAGCCTCCAGCGCCTCGCGATCGGTGATATCGACAGCGATGGGCACGATGCCGGATCGCTCGGCCTGCAACGCCTTGAGCGCGGACTGGCTGCGCCCGACCGCATAGACGTCATAGCCGGCGTCGCTCAACGCGATCGCCATGGCCCGCCCTATGCCGCTCGTTGCACCTGTGATGAAGGCTGTCGTCACGTGGGTTTCCCTGATTGCCTGGTTTCAGTCTGCGGCCTGGGCCGATGCCGCGAAACCAAGAAAACCAGCAAAAAGGAAAGATAAACTTTCGAAAGCCCGTTCAGCCTGCGAAACTTACTGGGGTGTCCGCACGATCGCGGAAGCCGAAAACCCAAGGAAACGCTGGGAGAATGGCGCTTTCAATGCGTCGGAAAACGGGTGTCGCTGGCCGGCAGAGCAAAAACAAGGCTTTCGCAATGCGTGGCCAATCTGGTCCACGCGCCTGCGCATGCGAAGCGAAGTCGCCGGCCTCACCCTCCTGTCGGGGCAGGCCTCTTCATATCGGTAAAGAGCGATGCCGCGGCCGCCTTCTGCTCGGCCTCGGTCGCCGCGACGCCTGAAGCCCGGGCCAAAGCGCGCACGCGCCCGAGGCTGTTGTGCAGATGCTTGCGCATGGCCTGGCGAGCAGCGCGACCGTCCTGCCTTTCGATAGCGTCCACGATGGTTTTGTGTTCGTTATGGATGCGGGCGTAGTAGCTGTCCTTGAGCGCTGATGTGACCACATAACCCAGTTGAAAGCGTGGAACGATCATCGGCCTGAGATAGCTCAGGAAGCCGTGGATGAATTCGTTGCCTGCGGCTTTGGCGATCGCCAGATGGAAATCATAGTCATAGTGGATCTGGACGGCTGCGGGATCCGCCTGCTGGGCGTCGACCTGTTCCATCAGGGCCCGGATTGCATTCGCCTCCGCATCGGTGCGCCGTTCGGCGCACAGCCCGGCGGACTCCACCTCGACACTCAATCTCAGTTCGAGCAGAGCGATGGTTTCCGGCAAGGTCCTGAGGGCCTCGTCCGGTATCGAGAAATTGCGCGGCGCCGGCGTTTCGCTGACGAACATGCCGCGTCCTTGCTGCGGCACCACCATGCCCTCGGAGCGCAATCGCGCCACCGCTTCCCGCACCACCGTGCGGCTGACGTCGTATTCGGCGCAAAGCTCTGCCTCGGTCGGCAATTGGGCGCCGGGCAGCAACTGCCCGGAGCGGATCTTTTCGGACAGGCTCTCGGCCACGACGGTGGAAAGTGGCTTGCGCTTCGTCATCAGTGTTCCCCAGTCCGATGCCAGATGCAGGATGATGCCCGAACCGGCAAGGCCATTCAAACCGCCGCGGTGACGATCAGCTCGACCAGCATTCCGGGCTTGGCCATGCGTCCTTCGCCGGAAGAGCGCGCCGGTGCGTGCTCCTTCGGCATCCATGCGTCCCAGACCGTGTTGACTTCGTCGAAATCCCTGATGTCGTCCAGCCACATCTGCACGTGAAGGATGCGGGTCTTGTCCGTACCGGCCTTGGCAAGCAGGACGTCGACCTTGCCGAGCGCCTCGCGCATCTGGTCAGCGGCGGACTGACCCGGCTTTGCGACCTGGCCGGTGAGGTAGAGGGTGCCATTGTGGATGACCCCGTGGTGGATGCGGGTGTCGAAGTCGAAGCGCTTGATGTCACTCACTGGATTGTTGTCCTTGTCAGATTTCCGGCCTCCGCTGGATGGGGTCAGATTGCCGGCGTCTGCCGGATGGGGTTTCCCTGCAGATATTGCGCGTAGGGCGCCTGAACGAGCCAGCCAGCGTCGACGGGCAGGGTCACACCGGTTATCGATGCGGCGCGGTCGGAGCAGAGGAACAGTGCGGCCTCGGCAACGTCGCGCGGCTCGACGAAGCGGCGCAGCGCGGTGGTTGCCTGGATGGCTTCGGGGTTGCGCTCTCCCTTGGCGATCCTGGCTTTCAGACCGTCCGAAAGCGTGTAGCCGGGTGCCACCGCATTGACGCGCACACCATGCGGACCGAGTTCGGCGGCCAGGATCTGGGTCAAGGCCAGAACGGCATGCTTTCCGGGCGTGTAGGCGGGCAGGGACAGCGGCGCGAAAGAGGCGAGCGAGCCGACATTCAGGATCGCGCCTCGCCCGGCAGCCGACATCAGCCGGCCGAACACCTGGCAACCCAGCAGGGTGCCGCGATAATTCACCCGCCACATCCTCTCGTCCTCGTCCAGATCCTGGTCGAGGACGTGCTTGCCGCTCTGCAGGATGCCGGCGCAATTGACGACGATTTGAGGTGTGCCGAACGCAGCGCTGACGGCCTGCGCCAGCGCTTCCACCGAGCCGGATTCGGCAACATCGGTTTGGACAAATAGCGCGCGCGGTGCGCCCGCCGCCTTGCAGGCGCCAACCGCCTCATTGCCCCGTGCCGCATCCCTGCCGGCGACGACCACATGGTAGCCATCCTCGGCAAAGCGCAGCGCTATCGCGCGTCCGATGCCGGAAGTGCCGCCGATGACGACGGCCGTCAATGTCTCAGCCATTGCCGCGGCCCTTGCGCTCGATGTCGAAGAATTCGGACATGGCCCGGACCTGGAAATCCATCATCGGGCGCCCCGGCTGAATGCGGCAGCCAATCTCTTTTGCCGCCTTTAGCAGGGCGGTCTCGGCGGGCTCCATGATGATATCCACGACCGTCATGTCCGGGGTCAGCCGGCTCACGTCCAGCGGCAGCGGGTCGCCGGCATGCATGCCGACCGGTGTGGCGTTGATGGCCATATGCATGCCGGAAGGATCTGCCTCGCCGACATGGATGCGGCATTTCGGGAAGACCAGCGCAACCAGCGCCGCCAGTTTTTCGGCGCGGCCGGTATCGATGTCCGCAAGGCGGATCTCTTCCGCGCCGGCTTCGGCGAGACAATAGGCCAGGGACGCGCCGGCGCCACCGGCTCCGACCTGGAGAATGCGGCGGCCGGCAATCTCATGTCCGCCTGCGTTGAGGCCATCGATGAAGCCCACGCCGTCGAAATTGTCGGCGTACCAGCTGCCATCGGGCAGCCGGCGCACGGAATTGGCGCTTTGCACCCGCGCGGCGCGGTCGTGAGCGGCGGTGCATTTGTGATAGACCGCGACCTTGTACGGCACCGAGATGATGACACCGCGGATGTTCTCGGCCGCCGTGATGCCGGCCCAAAAGGTTTCGAAATCCTCCGGGCGGCAGCTCAATGGCACCATGAGGCTGTCGAGGCTCTTTTGCTCGAAGATCTCGTTGAATATGCCGGGGCTCTTGGCGTGTGCCACGGGATGGGCCAGCATCACGAAGATGTCGGCCTTGCCGGTTCCGCGCATCGGTTCACTCCTTTTCTTTTGACAGTTCATGGGCGCTGAGGATCTCCAGTGCCTGGACGAGGGACGAGTGGTCGGCCTCAAACCCTGCACCAAGGTCGGCATGCACAGCACTTGCAGCAAATTATTGCCGTATGATATAGGACATCATACAAATTTCAACATCCCTTTCGCACATCGGAGACTGACCGGAAAATGCAAGAGCGCCCCAATACGCTGAAGGCTGCCGTGACAGCCGGGCGAGCCCATATCGGCATCTGGTGCTCGCTGGCTTCAGCCCTCACCACGGAAATTGTCGCAGGCTCTGGAGCCGGCTGGCTGCTGATCGATGGCGAACACAGCCCCAACGATTTGCGCAGCATCATGGCCCAGCTGCAGGTCATGGGCGGCTTCGACAGTGAGGCGGTGGTGAGGCTGCCCTCCGACGATCCCAATTTGATCAAGCAAGCGATGGACATCGGCGCGCGCAGCCTGATGATCCCCAATGTGCGGACGGCGGATCAGGCGCGCAGCATCGTTGCCGCGATGACCTATGCTCCGGCCGGCTTCCGGGGATTCTCGGTCGCCCACCGCGCCAACGCATTCGGCCGCATCGCCGGCTATCATGGGCGGGCGCGCGAGCAGCAACTGCTGGCCGTGCAGATCGAATGCGAGACGGGCGTGGCGAACGCTGCCGAGATCGCGGCGGTGGATGGCGTCGACGTCCTCTTCGTCGGACCCGGCGACCTTTCCACCAATATGGGCGCGATGGGCAATCC
>NZ_RZQG01000334.1:0-6051 GCF_003998635.1 Mesorhizobium sp. M7D.F.Ca.US.004.03.1.1 | reverse complement strand
CCTATTGGCTGCAGGGCGATTTGCGGCTGATCGATGTTCGGGACGCGGTTTTCTGGAACCAACACGATCCGGAACCGCCGATGCCCGATCTCGACCGAAGCGGAACGGCGCCGGTCATCGAAGCCGAAGTAGCAGGAATTTTCCGCGACCTGCCGGAACTGGCGGCGGAAGTTCGCACGCCCTTCAAATATATCTGCTCGGCCGCATTCTCCAGCGTGCGGTATCGCGGCCGGGTTTTCGTCATCGATCCGGCCTGTCATCCCGACGAATGCGGTTCGCTCACTGAAATCATCGCTATGCGATTCAGATCGGAACTAGGGCGTCTCGCGCTGATGCAGCAAACAACCGAGGCGGCCCGCGCTGAAGAGCGCGCGAGGCTCGCGCGCGACCTCCATGACAGCATCCTGCAGGATCTCACTGCCGCTAGCCTGAAACTCAAGCTCATCGCCAAATCCGTTCCCAAGGAACCAAAAGCTAACGTGGCCGATGTGAATACGCTCGTTTTCAATTTGCAACAGCGCATCCGGCAATATGTCGATGACCAGCGCTCCGTCCACCAATATGATGAGGCGCCGCTCTGCCGGGCGCTGCCCGGTCTAACAAAGCTTCTGAGGCAGCAATGGGATTGCCGGATCGAGGCTACCCTCGATCCGCCGGACCTCGAAGTTCCAAAATCCATGCAGCATGAAATCATGCAGCTCGTCTCTGAGGCCACCGCCAACGCCGTCCGGCATGGGAAGGCAACGCAAGTGCGGATTGAGCTTGTTCGTGCCGATTCCGGCGTTGAGCTCGAAATTTCCGACAACGGATCGGGAATGGCAACTGATGTCGAACCGAAACGGCCCTTGTCGCTGTGCGCGCGGGTTAGCGAACTCAAGGGTAACCTGACAATCTGCGGCGCGTCGCCGGGACTGAGCCTGCGCATTGCATTGCCCCTGGGCCAGGTAGCGCGATAATGTATTCGGTTGTCCTCGCTGACGATCACCCTTTGCTGCTTCGCGGATTGCAGGGTCTGCTGAAAACCGCGCCGGATTTCAATGTGTTGGCGGCAACGGCGAGCGGGGCGCAAGCGTTGTCGCTCATTAGCGATCTCCGACCCGATCTGGCCGTGCTTGATGTTTCCATGCCGGATGTTGGCGGACTGGAGATCCAGCGAACCGTTTTTAAAGGGCGGTTGCCGGTGAAGGTAATTTTCCTCACCGCGACTCTGACAGGCCGCCAGATCGCGGACGCAATATCAATGGGTGTGTGTGGCATCCTCTTGAAGGAGTATGCCCCCGAAGCACTCTTGGACTGCATGCGGCAGGTCGCAAGCGGAGAGAAGTGGCTGCCGCCGGAGCTAGTAGTCAGGGCAACGAGCGCCGGGCCATCCGATAGCCCTCAAAAACTCGATCTGCTGACCGTCCGCGAAAGGGAGGTCGCGGTACAGATCTGCGGAGGATTGTCCAACCGAGCCATTGCACAGAAATTGGGAACAACCGAAGGGACCATCGGCATTCATCTAAACAACATCTACCGCAAGCTGGAGATCACCAATCGCACGACACTTGCTGCGCTCCATCTCCAATATATGGCAAGCCCGAATGGCTGATTTCAATCAGGGTCGCACAGGCAGAATAATCAGGGTTGGACTTGGCTTGATTGTTGGGGCGACGTTTGTTGTCCTTGCCATGCGCAATGTCCACATTGCAGAGGTTGGCGCTATGCTCCGCCGTGCGACCGTCGCGCCACTCCTCTTTGCCATCTGCGCCTTTGTTATTGACTTTCTTCTGAGGGCAGTCCGGTTCTGGATGATGCTGCAATGGACGACCGGTCGCCGCTTGCCGTTGAAACCTACGGTCGGTCCCTTTATAGCCAGCTTCGGCATGAGTGATGTTCTTCCCCTGCGGGTTGGGGATGGTTTCCGTGTTCTGTGGTTTAGCCGCCAGTTCGATATCCCGGCAGGGACAGTTATCGGCACCATGATCATCGAGCGCATTCTCGATCTTGTCACCATCGTCCTATTGGGTGCGATGTCACTGGCGCTGGTTGACCTCACTGCTTCACCCGCATTGGTGTGGAATTTCCAGCTTTTGCTCATTCTCTCGCTTAGCGGTGGATTGGGGGTGCTATTTGCCCCGGCGCTTTGTTACCGCTTGCTCGAAAAATTATTCCGGCGGGTCAACTTCGGTCCCATCATTGTTCTGATCACTGCATTGCGGGCCGCATCGGAGGCAATCGCACAAATTAGCTCATGGCGCCGCCTAAGCATGCTCACGGTTATGTCATTTGCCTTGTGGCTTTTGGAAAGTGGTGTTTTTCTTGGGGTTTGGGTCAGCTTAGGCGGATCAACCGATGCCTTGTTGCAACCCTCTCTGGCCTTCGCTTTCAGCACGCTCGGCACGCTTGTGCCGAGTCTCCCGGGGCATTTCGGTCCGTTTGAATTCTTTGGGCTTCAGGCCTTCACGCTCGCAGGGGTGGACACCCCAATGGCGGCGGCCGTCGTGTTGCTGGCCCATCTTATTCTGTGGGCGCCTACAGCTCTCTTTGGAATCGGGTGGCTGTTGTCGGCGGCGACGCAGAAACCAGATGCTTCAAGCAAAATCCAGACCTCGGGCTGATCTGCATCTGGAACGGGATCGGTCAGCGAACTGCAATATCAATTCAGTTAAATCGGCTTTCAACGGCGTGTGTCGCGTTGCGATGGGCGATGGCCATGACGGTGCCCTGAGGATTGACGATCGTCGGCCCGCACAAGAGGGACGCGTCGGCGATATAAAGTCCATCAGCATCACGAACGCGGCCGAACGAATCCGTCGCGCAAATGGCGTCGTTTCCACCCATCGGACATGATGAAAATACGTGCACCGAGGTCATGCTGCCATCGCTGCCGGCAAACGTAGCGGGAAGTTTTCGGACATCTTCCATGGAACGGAGCACCGGATAGCCCGGAACACTCGGATAGACAGCGACAGCGCCAGCGGCAAATAGCGCCTCGGCCAATCGCTTTAGGCCATCGGCGAGTTTTCCGAGATCCGCCTCATTTTGCCAGACCCTCACCAACGGATCGCGAAAAAACGGCAGGTTGCGCACCGTCGCCCTTCCGCTCGCTGCCTGCACATAATATATCCCCATGCGACGCCAGTGCTGATCGATTTCCGCGAAGTGCCCGGCATGATTTGCCATTGCGAGACCGAGCATCGGCCGTTTGCTGATAGAGCATCCCATGCCGAACCAAGGCTCAAATTCCCTGATTTGATGAACGGGATCGGGATCGTCCGGATTGTTCACATCCCCATCAAACTGCGCGACGACCTTCAGCATCGGGTGGAAATATAGAGAATTGCCAATATTTTTGGTCAAACCGGAACGTCGCAGAAGGGCGGGTGTCTGAACCGCTCCGCAAGCAATGAAGATCCGATCAGTTGAGATTTCTATCCTTTGTGATGGGCCGTTTGGCGGCGCATGCAATGCTTTCACGCACCATTTGCCCCCTGAACGCATCAGTCGGGTCGCACGGGTGTCCGCGATCAGACGGCCGCCTGCTTTGAGAAATCGCGGAACGAAGGTTTCCGACATCGATTGTTTTCGACCTGATTTTCCTGCGCCGTCGTACCGGAACAGACGAGGCGCCTCAGTCGCCTGCCACCCAAGACGGGCAGCCCCGTCGCGCAACCGCGTCGAAATAGGGGGCGTCTCGCCGGGAATATATTCGATCCTGGCGGTGTTCTCGCAGGCAACGAAGTGGGGCATCAGCCGGTCGAGAGACAAGTCCCCGACTTTGAAGATGGCCCGCCACTGATCGAGCAAATGTTCCGGCGCGCGGTGATAGAGGCCACGGTTGATCTCGCTGCCGCCGCCAACGCACCGACCTTCGACATAAGCAATTTTTGACGGACCAAAGGCTATGCAGATACCGGCATTTCGATATTTGACAAGCAACTCTTCCTTTGAAAAATGCGGGACCGACTGAAGCGACAAGTTTTGGCCTTCTTCGACCAGAAGCACTGATTTGCCCGCTTCCGCACACAAGGTCGCGGTCACCGCGCCGCCGGGCCCGGAACCGATGACCACGATGTCAGCCGTCATTTGGCTCGTGACAGGCTCAGTTGTGTTCACGATGCGATCCACATTCCACGTCCTGCTTGTAGAGTTCAGAATAGAGCCCAAAGAACGTCAAGGTCCGGTAGAAGGAGATTAGCGCGGGCCGGATCTTCAGACGTGAAAATTGCCAATGCCTCAACTGATCCGCGCGACGGTCAGGGCTCAGCTGATGAAAGGGCTTTCCGGCGACCGGGAAGGACCAGGCATCGAATACGAGGGTCAGGATACGAAAGGCCAGACGGAGGTAGTCCGGCATGCCCGCATGCGCCGCCAATACATAGATCCCGATGGCCTCAGCGATTTCGGGAGTTTCCCGCGAGGGCAGTTCCTGGCGGATCAAGGTGTCCGCGATGGCCTGGACACATTTTTCAAAACTCGGAAGGGGTGAATGCACCGCTTTTCTCCAGCGACTGCACCACGGGCTGGAACAGCGCATCGTGATAAGACTGGAAAGTCCTGCATCGCGGGTCCCTGCGCGTGGATCTTATGATGGCGGGCATGCCGACACGGTTTGCCACCGCCCAATCGCGGTCAAAGCGGTCGCCTATCATCAGCGAGCGGCTCGGATCCACACCGGTCGCACCAAGTATCTTGCGCAGCCCGGCGGGGTCGGGCTTTATCCTTCGCACGTCGTCGTCTGCGGCGCTGACTACAAAGTCCGCCTTAAGCGCCAGAGCCTTGAGCTTCTCAATGGCGGGATAGTCGGAACACACGGCAATCGTCCGACCTGAGCGGTGCAGAGCATCGAAAAGTCCCTCGACCCCCGAATAGCGGCAGGCGCCGAGATAGGCGAGAGGGCGTCGCTCGACCCATTCGTTGACAACTTCGCGAACGTACACCTCAGAACAGCCGCATCGCATCGCCGTGTCTTCAAACTGGCGATCCACGAAATCGGTCTGCACTTGCTCCGCCAGCGCTTCCCTGCATTGCCGGAATGTGCGCAGAACATTCAATGTCTTGAGGCTTCTTGTCCGCATGGCGGCGTGCAGCAAATTCAGCGCCATGCGCGTCCTGAGACGCCGCTGATTGTAGAGGGTCCCGTCCATGTCGAAGATCACGAGATCGATGTCACTCCATATGATGGACTGGTCGGGCTTTCTCATTGCATGTCGACAGGTTTGAAGCTGGGCGCCGACAGATCGTAAAGCCACGGCAAATCAACGAACGACAAGATGAATATCGCCATCACTGCCAGGATCAGCGACGCCATCAGCCGGCGCGATCGAAACATTCTTTCAGGCCGCTGCGCTATGGAATTCTTCAACAAGGAAAGCCACAGATAGGATGCGAACAGGATCGCGAGAAAGGGTAGAGCCAATATGTATTCGAGCCGGTATTTGGTCAGGAAGACCGCAATAAAAAATGCTGCCATCATGGCGTAAAGAAAGCAGGAGACCGTCAGGTTCTCGGCGGTGTAGAAACGGAACGATCGGCGGTAGCGCTGGAGCAAATCCACATTCCCGCTACTGGTAATGTCCCGGTATTCGGAAAGCCGCTTTGCCCCCATGAGGAAGGCGCCGGCAGCCCAATAGCCTAAAAGCAGACTGCTCGGTGGGAGTGCCGCGTGGTCAATCATCGTCCAGCCTAGTGTCAGTCTGATTGGATTGTTCACGGACTCCGAAATTACATCCAGATAAGGCAGATCCTTCGATCGAAGGGGTTTCACGTTGTAGGTCAGCCCCGAAATCAAAAAGATGACGGAGGTGTAGAAAAATGATGTTCCAACCGTCGTGGCGAGCAGAAGGCCGACCGACGCGAAAAGGAAATACTGCAGATAGACCAAGTGCGGCGACAGCGAACTTAGCACGGCGCTGCGCGTGCGTTTGGTTGGATGAAAGGCATCGAATTCTCGGTCGAGCCATTCGTTCAGGACGTAGTTCGCCGAGGCGATGGCAACCGCGCTCAAGAATCCAACCGCGATGGCCCCTGCCGCGTGATCTAGCGGCGGTTCTCGCAAAGCATAAGCGA
>NZ_RZQG01000333.1:0-6070 GCF_003998635.1 Mesorhizobium sp. M7D.F.Ca.US.004.03.1.1 | reverse complement strand
GTGCAGGAGCCGGCTGGGCTGGCGGCGCGGCATCCATCGACGGCTCGGCGCCTGGCGGCGTGGCCATCGGGGTTTGCGATGCCATATCGTCCTTGGTCAGCGGGTCGGACGGTTCGGCCTGTCTGACGACACGGTCCGGCGCGCTTTCTGCTGCCGGAAGCTGGATGTCTGTCTTTGGCTGGCCAGCGGCGTCGAATGAGGCGGTTTTCACCGGCTGCGAGGCGACGATCGGCGCGACGTCGTTGCTCGCCATCTGTGCGGGATCGGCGAAGAAGGCCTTGCCCAGTTGCAAGGCGCCCAGCGCCAGCAAGATCGCGGTCGTCCCCATCAGGATCGGCTTGCGCCGTGCCTTGAGCAGGTCGCCGATCCGTAGCGCCTTTACCGGTCCGGTCACCGTCGACTGGCGCTTCAGTGCATCGGCCTCGGCGGCCGCAGCCTGCGCCGCGCGCCGGGCCGCGGCGATGAAATCCGATTTCGCGGCATCGGTGTCGCTGGGCTTGGCCGGCTGGCCGCGCTCGTCACGCACGCGTTTCATGATGGCATTAAGGTCAGGTGCGCCGGAGCCGGGCTCCAGCGGCCGGTTGGCCATTTTCGGATCGAGCGGCTCGTCGAGATCGACGCTCGGTATTGGGGCACTCGGCGCCGAGCCGGCCAGTGGCGGAATGTCCGCCTCCTTCTTGCCCTTGAAGGCGCGGGCCAGCCCGCCGAACATCGATCTGCGGCCGCCCGCCTGTTCGTTCTTCTCGACAATCGCGTCGGAGCCGAGAGCAGCCATGGCCGCAGCCGCTGCGGCTTCGGCTGGCGTGCGCGTCCCCATACCCAAGTCGCTACGCAGACCCATGTCGCTACGTGCACTTAGGTCGCTACGAGCGCCCGGCTCATTGCGCAGGATGGCGGCAGCGCGGCCATCGAGATCGGCCATGTCCCCAGTCAATGGCAGAGGCTGATCGATATCCATCGACGGCGCGTCGACGGCCATCTTGGGTCGCCGTGCACCGCGCCAGTTGCTCGGCTCGACCGGTGCCGCATCCAGCAGTTCGCTCATCGCCTCGACCGGCTCGCCGGGTTCGAGCGAACCCAGCCGGTCGACGATCTTGAGCAACGTGTCGTGGATGGCCTCGAATGTTCTCGAATTGCGCTCGTCGGAGCGCCGTGTCAGCGTTTCAAGCGTCTTCAAATCCTGGGCGAGGCCGGAAACGGCGGTCGTATTGGCGCTCGAACCAGCCAGCGATTGCACCGCGTTCTCGGCCGCTTCGCGCGCCGCGCCAAGGATGGAATCGCGGGTTCCAGCCAGCGACTTTTCAATTTCGTTGAGACGCGGGCTGATGTCCTCGAATTCCGGCAGCGGCGTGCTGGGCTTGGAAAGATGGGCGGACAGGCCGGCGACCTGCGCCTCCAGACTGCGGATCAGCGCAGGATCGATGCCGGCCACCTGCGCGGCCGATGCGTCCAGCCGGCTTGAAATGTCTTCGAGCCGGCTTTCTAGGCCGCGGATCGCTGCTTCGCCCGCGGGATCGGGAACACGTGTTTCCATGCGCTTGGCCAGCGCGGTGAAGCGGGCATCGATGGCTTCCATGATGCCGGCGCTGTCGACCTGCGGCATGCGCTGGTCGAGCCTGTCGGCAACTTCGTCCAGCCGGCGTTCGAGATCGCGGAACAGCATGTTGCCCTGTTCGATAGCGTCACCCTGGCGGCGCTCCATCATGCCCGACAGCACGTCGAAGCGCTGCTCCAGCCCGTGGAAGATGTAGTCGGCGTCGGGCATGGCGGGTGCCTGGTCGATCTTGTCGGCAATGAGCGTGATCTGCTTGGCCAGGCGCTCCATCGCCTGCTCGGGCAGGTTGGCGCGGCCGGCGAGCTCGTCGACCCGGCTCGACAGCGTACCCAGCCGGTCCATGACCGCGTTGCCGGGACGATCCTGCGCCACTTCCTCGATCTGGCTGGCAAGCGAGTCGATCCGCTTCTCGATGCGCTCGAAAGCCTCGTGGTCGAATGAATTGGCTTGCGCCGCGACCGTCGATGCAACGATGGCGCGGGAAATCTCGTCCAGCCGCTCGTCGATCATGCCAAGCGTGTCGCTGCCGCGATTGTCCTGCTGGCTGGCGAAATGGTCGACGGCGCCGGCGAGCGTGCGCACCTTTTCCTCGAGCGAGCGCAGCGACAGCGATTCCGGCAGGTTGTTGACGGCATTGCTGATCTGCTCCAGCCGGTCGGTCAGCATTGAAAGGCCCGGGTCGTTCGAGCGCTTGCGCTGGTCGGCGTCGACGCGGTCCTCGAAAGCCGTCCAGCGGCGATCGAAATCGTCCCAGCGGCGGTCGACCTTTTGCACGCTCTCTTCGCGCGCCAGCGTCTCGAGCGCGGCTTTGACCTGTTCGAGCTCGAGTCGCAGCATGTTGACGCTTCTGTCGTCGCTCTTCTCGGCCAGCGTCTGGATGGCGCCGGAAAGTCGTTCGAATTCAAGACCGAGCTCGGCGCTGCCCTTGGCCGAAGCACCGGGCCTGGCGCCCGACTGGAAAGCCCGCTCGATGTCCTTGCGCAGCGCTTCGAATTCGCGCTGCAGCCCTGATGTCATCTGGTGGCGCAATTCCTCGCGCATGCCGCGCAACTCGCCGGCGATCTTGCCGACCATAGCCACGCCGTCCTCCTGGCCGCGCACGCGATCGATGTCGCGGGCAATGGCCTGGTAAGCGGTGGCTCCTTGCATCGGGCTTTTCGGGCGCGGCGCCGGCTGCGGATCCTCATACCAGCGCTGCTGGCCAGTGGGTCGGGCGGCGGGATAGCGCGCATCGGCGCCATATTGGCGAGGATCGGGTTGGCGGAGATCGGGACGTGCCATCGGATCCTCGCGCGTCCGCTCAAGCCGCTGCTCCAGCGTCTCCAGCGACTGGTTCAACTGCTCGAGCGTGGTCTGCGGCCTGCGCTGCCTGCCGGCGTTGAGTGTATCGAGATAGGACCGCTTGCTGTTCATAGGTGCGTCCGTCTTTCAGAATGGCTGGCTCGTGGCCAGTTCCCCCAAGTCCCTGCCGGAACGAAGGCGACCTGCGGCTATGCCGCGGCGGAAGACGAGCTTCCCGGGTTCTCACCCGCGCTCCGAAAAACCGTGAAAAATTCGATACAGGATAAACACGGGTAGCCGACGTGCCCACATTTCCCCCAACGTGGTAAACAACGCGTTAACCAAACTTAAGAAGTTGCAAGGAAGTTGGCTGCCGGCTTGACGGTGCGGCATAAAGCTCAGCCCGCAGAACGCCCTTGCGTCATGAGGCGGCTATCGGTATAGAATTGACGTAAACGTAAAAGGCGCATTCGAGCGTGCTATTTTGCGATTTGTTTGTTGAAACCACGACTGGAAGCAAGCCCCCGCTTCCAGTCAGGCGACGCACGGTCCAGGACCGCGACGCCACCAGACGGGGAAAGCCAGTGACCATGAAGCTTATCTCGGCCGGCGAGACCGCGGCCAATACCAATATGTCTGTCGAAACCGGCGAGGACCTTGTCCGCATCGGCGAGATGGCGAAGAAATACGGAGTGACGCTGCGCACGCTGCGTTTCTACGAAGACAAGGGCCTGCTCAACCCGCAGCGTGACGGTTCGACCCGTCTCTACACACGCCGTGACAAGGCCCGGCTGAAACTGATCCTGCTTGGCCGCAAGGTCGGGTTCTCGCTGCGCGACGTCAAGCAGATGATGGATCTCTACGATCCGACCGGTTCCAACACCAAGCAGCTCAAGCTCGCGCTGGACAAGTCGGAAAAGCAGCTTGCCCGCCTGCAGAAGCAGCGGGCGCTGATCGACGATGCCATCAACGAGCTAAGTGGCTCGATGTCGGCGGTGCGCCGAATGCTGACCGAGCGGTCGGCGCCGCAGGCGAGCGCCGCGAGCTAAGTCATCTACTGATTGCCTGACTATCAAGCCGCGTGGCACTGCCGCGCGGCTTTTCGTTGTCCTGACCCCACCAATATAGCCTTCGGCGCTGGCTTGCGCGACGTCGCGCCGCTACGCTCATTGCCGCAATGGGCGGGAAATCTTGTCGCATCGAAAAAATTGACGTTTACGCAAACGTCAATTTTTGCTATCCCGCTCCCAATATGGGTCCGCATGCCGCCCCTGGCTTATCTTCGGGGCATTCGGACCGGGTTTGCAGGGTGGAGAAAAAGCATGCCAACATACAGGGCTCCGGTCCAGGATACGCTGTTCGTGCTCAACGAGGTGCTGGGTTATCAGCGCTATTCGAACCTTCCCGGATTTTCCGACGCCACGCCCGATGTGCTCGAGGCGATCCTCGCCGAAGGCGCCAAGCTCGCCGAAAACGTCATGCAGCCGCTGAACCGTGTCGGCGACATGGAAGGCTGCGTGCGTCATGACGATGGCTCGGTGACCACGCCGAAAGGCTTCAAGGAGGCCTTCGACCAGTATCGCGAGGGCGGCTGGATGGGATTGGCCGCGCCGGTCGAGTTCGGCGGTCAGGGCCTGCCCTATGCCGTGCACACCGCCGTCGCCGAATATATGGTCTCGGCCAACATGTCGCTGATGATGTATCCGGGCCTGACGCAAGGTGCGATCGCGGCGATCATCACCCATGGCACCGACGAGCAGAAGGCGAAGTGGCTGCCCAGGATGATCGAGGGTGCCTGGACCGGCACCATGAACCTGACCGAGCCGCATTGCGGCACCGATCTCGGCCTGTTGCGCACCAAGGCGGTGCCGAACGGCGATGGCACCTACAAGATTTCAGGCCAGAAGATCTTCATCTCGGCCGGCGAACACGACATGTCGGACAACATCGTCCATCTGGTGCTGGCCCGCATTGAGGGCGCGCCGGAAGGCGTCAAGGGCATCTCGCTGTTCATCGTACCGAAGCTCATGCTCGACGCATCGGGCAATCCGGGCGCCAGGAACACCGTCTCCTGCGGCTCGATCGAGGAGAAGATGGGCATCCACGGCAATTCGACCTGCGTCATGAACTATGACGAGGCGCAAGGCACGCTGCTCGGCGAGGCCAATGGCGGCCTCAAGGCGATGTTCACGATGATGAACGAGGCACGCCTCGGCGTCGGCCTGCAGGGGCTGTCGCTGTCGGAGATCGCCTATCAGAACGCCGTCGCCTACGCCAAGGACCGCTTGCAGGGCCGTTCATTGTCGGGGCCGAAGGCGCCGGACAAGAAGGCCGACCCGATCATCGTCCATCCCGACATCCGCCGCAGTCTGATGACCATGAAGGCGTTCAACGAGGCCGGCCGCGCGCTGGCGCTGTGGACCGCGATCAAGTCCGACATCGCCCACCGCTCCGGTGATGACAAGGACCGCCAGGCCGCCGACGACTACACCGGCCTGATGACGCCGGTGGTCAAGGGCGTGCTCACCGACAAGGGGTTCGACCACGCCGTCATGGCGCAGCAGGTGTTCGGCGGTCACGGCTACATCGAAGAGCATGGCATGAGCCAGTTCGTGCGCGATGCCCGCATCGCCATGATCTATGAAGGCGCCAACGGCATCCAGGCGCTCGACCTCGTCGGCCGCAAGCTCGGCCTGAATGGCGGCCGCGCCGTGCAGGCCTTCTTCAAGGAGGTCGGTGAGTTCTGCGAGGAGAGCCGCTCCGACGAGAAGATGGCGCCGTTCACAAAGGCCTTGAAGAAGGGTCTCAACGATCTGCAGGCGGCGACCATGTGGCTGGTGCAGAACGGCATGGCCAAGCCCGACAATGCGGGCGCCGCCTCGACCGACTACATGCATCTCTTCGGCCTGGTGGCGCTGGGCTACATGTGGGCGCAGATGGCCAAAGCGGCACTTGGCAAGACGGGCGCCAACGGTTCCCAGTCCTTCTACGACAACAAGGTTGTGACGGGGCGCTTCTTCATGGAGCGGATCATGCCGGAGACGTCGGCGCACCTCGCCCGGATCTCGAGTGGTGCGGACACGCTAATGGCCCTGCCGGCGGAAGCGTTCTAAAGATGGTTCCCCTCCCCCTTGAGGGGAGGGTGGCCCGGAGGGCCGGGTGGGGTCCTGCGTGAAGTGCGCCGACCTCAACTCTAACGATGTGCTCTGGGAGGAGTATCATACCAACATGACC
>NZ_RZQG01000332.1:0-6071 GCF_003998635.1 Mesorhizobium sp. M7D.F.Ca.US.004.03.1.1 | reverse complement strand
CCCTATCATGGCGCCATGTACGAGCCGCTTGGCGGCCACATGCACCCGCTCAACTACACGCTCGGCCTCGCTCGCGCCGCGGTTGCTGCCGGCGTCACCATCCATGAGAATTCGGTGGCGGTGAGGCTGGAGCGCGAGCCTTCGATCCGCGTCTCGACATCAAAGGGTTCGGTCCGGGCCAAGCATGTCGTGCTGGCGGGCGATGCGCTGCTCAATGGGCTGGAACCGCGCGTCAACAGCCGCATCATGCCGGTCGGCAACTACATCGTCGCCACCGAGCCGCTGGAGGGCAAGCGCAATGTCATCCCGGCCAATGTCGCGGTGTCAGACACCCGCTTCGTCGTCAACTACTACCGGATGTCGGCGGATGGACGCCTGCTGTTCGGTGGCGGCGAGCGTTACACGCCGTCACCGCCGGCCGATATCGCCGGTTTCGTGCGCCCGCATATGGAGAAAACCTTCCCGCAGCTTCAGGGCTGCCGCATCGATCATGCCTGGGGTGGGCTGGTGTCGGTGACGACGTCGCGGCTGCCGCATGTCGGGCACTATGGCGAGGTCTATTTCGCGCATGGCTATTCCGGCAAGGGCGTCATCCTGTCGACGCTGTCTGGCAAGCTCCTGGCCGAAGCGATCACCGGCGACGCCTCGCGGCTCGATCTGTTCTCGACGCTGACCCCGATGCCTTTCCCCGGCGGCACGGCACTGCGCGGCCCGCTCTATGTGCTCGGCATGCTGTGGTATGCGATGAGGGATCGCATCAAGCATTGAAGAGCGTTCGTCAGCTGGGCCATCGCGTATGAGAGGCCCCCTCATCCGGCCGCTTCGCGGCCACCTTCTCCCCGAGGGGAGAAGAGGCTGTCATCAACGCTGGCGATCTCCTCTCCCTCGGGGAGAGGTCGGATTGTCCCGAATTGCCCTTTGCAATTCGGTTGGCAATCCGGGTGAGGGGGCACTTGCTCATGTGCGACTGCTAAACCACAAAGAAATCCTCAATCCGCTGCCTGGCCTCCAGCAGCGCGGGCAGGATCTCCCGCTCCATCTCCGCGACCGAAAACCGCGCGGACTGGGTCGAGACGTTGATTGCCGCGACCGTGCTTCCTGAGCGGTCGCGGATCGGCACGGCGATGGAGCGTAGGCCGAGTTCCAGTTCCTCATCGACGATGGCAAAGCCGTCCACTTTCGCCTTGCCGATGGCGCCGGTCAGCAGCCTGATGTCGGTGATCGTCTTCGGCGTTCGTTTTTCGATCGTCGCCTGGCCGAGGAATGCGTCCAACTCCTGGGGCGTCAAGCCAGCAAGCAGGATGCGCCCCATCGAGGTGCAATAGGCCGGCAGCCTGGTGCCGACATCGAGCGACACGCTGAGGATGCGGCGGCCGGGAATGCGGGCGACATAGACGACATCCTGGCCAGATAGGATCGCTGCCGAGCAGGCCTCGTTCAGTTGCGCCGCCACCGCGCGCATGATGGGTGCAGCGAAGCTCCATAGCGAGGCGCCGCCGAGCCAGGTGCGGGCAATCGTCAGCAGGCGTGGCGACAGGGAGAACACGCGGCCGGCTTGCGTTGCATAGCCGGTGGCGGTGAGCGTCAGCAGAAAACGGCGGGCGCCGGCGCGGGTCAGGCCCGCTGCTTCGGCCATTTCGGTCAGCGTCATGCCCGGGGGGGGGGGGGCCCGGGTCTCCATGACGGCAAGGCCGCGTTCAAGCGAGCCGACATGATCACGGGAGGGGGCCTCTTCGTCCATCTTGTCTCCGCGGAACGGCATCGCCGTCAAGATTGACTCCGCGCCCTCGCTCAGCGTAGAAAGTATCGCATATAAAACATATGTTCGCAATACGAACTTTCTGAATCCGGAGCCGATGCGATGGTCAAGTTCCTGCCGCTGAAACAGGCCGTGGCCGAGAATTTGAACAGCGGCGACACCGCTGCCTTCGAGGGCTTCACCCATTTGATCCCGACGGCGGCGGCGCATGAGGCGATCCGCCAGGGGTTTCGCGACCTGACATTGATCCGCATGACGCCGGACCTGATCTACGACCAGATGATCGGCATGGGCATGGCGAAGAAAATCGTCTTCTCCTATGTCGGCAATCCCGGCGTCGGCCTGCTGCGGCGCGCCCGAGATGCCATCGAGAACGGTTTTCCCAGATCGATCGAGATCGAGGAGCACAGCCATGCCGGCATGGCCAACGCTTATGAGGCGGGCGCGGCCGGTCTGCCCTGCGCGGTGTTCCGCGGCTATCGTGGCGCTGGCCTGGCGGCGGTCAATCCGAACATCAAGTCTGTCACCTGTCCGTTCACCGGCGAGGTGCTAGCGGCCGTTCCCTCGATCCGGCCTGACGTCACCTTCATCCATGCGCAGAAGGCCGACCGGAAAGGCAATGTGCTGGTCGAAGGCATTATCGGCATCCAGAAGGAAGCCGTGCTGGCGGCCAAACGCGCGGTGGTGACGGTCGAGGAAGTGGTCGACAATTTCGACGATCTGCACCCCAATCTGACTGTGCTGCCGCGCTGGACGATTGCCGCGATATCGGTCGTGCCCGGCGGTTCGCATCCGTCCTACGCGCATGGCTATTATGCGCGCGACAATGCCGCCTATCTGGAATGGGACGAGATCGCCGCCGACCGTGACAAATTCCAGGCGTGGATGCAGGCCAATGTCATGGAGAAGAGCGCCGACGATTTCGAGGGCAGAGTCGAGCATCTGAGGAAAGCGGCATGAGCGACAGTCCGGACTTCACCCCCAACGAGATGATGACGATCGCCGCCAGCCGCGCGCTGCGCAATGACGATGTCTGCTTCGTCGGCATCGGCGCGCCGTCCGCCGCCTGCAATGTAGCGCGGCTGACGCATGCGCCTGACATCACCTTGATCTACGAGAGCGGCACGATCGGCACCGCACCTGACGTGCTGCCGCTGTCGATCGGCGACGGCGAATTGTGCGAGACCGCTGTCACCACCGTCGCGGTGCCGGAAATGTTCCGCTACTGGCTGCAGGGCGGCCGCATCTCGATCGGCTTCCTTGGTGCGGCGCAGCTCGACAAGTTCGGCAACATCAACACCACGGTCATCGGTGACTATTTCCATCCCAAGACAAGGCTGCCCGGCGGCGGCGGCGCGCCGGAGATCGCGACTTCATCGAAGGAGATCTACATCACCATGGCGCAGACCAAGCGCGGCATGGTCGAGAAGATCGACTTCTTCACCTCCTTCGGCCATGGCGAGGGTGGCGACCATCGCAAACGGCTGGGTATCGACACATCAGGCCCGACCTTGCTGATCACCGACCTCGCCATCTGGAAGCCGGATCCGGTGAGCAAGGAATTCACGGTGGTGTCGCTGCATCCAGGCGTCACCCGCCAGCAGGTGCAGGAGAGCTGTGGCTGGGTGGTTAAGTTCGCCGAGGCGCTTGACGAAACGCCGCCGCCAAGCGAACTCGAACTCAAGACATTGCGCGACCTGCAGGCCCGCACCAAGGCGGCGCATGAGGGAACCGGAAAAGCAAAGGCTGCATGACATGGCCGAGGCCTATATCTGCGACTACATCCGCACGCCGATCGGCCGCTTCGGCGGTTCTCTGTCTTCGGTACGATCAGACGACCTCGGCGCCATACCGCTAAAGGCGCTGGCCGAGCGCAATGCCGGCATCGACTGGCAGGCGATCGACGACGTCGTCTATGGCTGTGCCAACCAGGCCGGCGAGGACAACCGCAATGTGGCGCGCATGGCGCTGTTGCTGGCAGGCTTGCCGAAGGAGGTGCCGGGCTCGACCGTCAACCGCCTGTGCGGCTCGGGCATGGACGCGCTGACCATCGCAGCTAGGGCCATCAAGGCAGGCGAAGCGGAGCTGATGATCGCGGGCGGCGTCGAATCGATGAGCCGGGCGCCCTTCGTCATGCCCAAGGCCGACACGGCGTTTTCGCGCAACGCCGAGATTTACGATACCACCATCGGCTGGCGCTTCGTCAACCCACTGATGAAGAAGCAATATGGCGTCGATTCGATGCCGGAGACCGGCGAGAACGTCGCGGAAGAGTTCGCCATCTCCCGCGCGGACCAGGACGCCTTTGCCGTGCGCAGCCAGGACAAGGCCGTCGCCGCGCAAGCCAAGGGCCGGCTGGCCAAGGAGATTACCCCGGTGACGATCCCGCAGCGCAAGGGCGATGCGGTGGTCGTGTCGAAGGATGAGCATCCGCGCGCGGGCTCAACGGTCGAGGCGCTGGCCAAATTGCCAACGCCGTTCCGGCAGGGCGGCACGGTGACGGCCGGCAATGCGTCGGGCGTCAATGACGGGGCGGCGGCGCTGATCGTTGCATCCGAGGCAGCGGTGAAGAAATACGGCTTGACGCCGATCGCCCGTATCCTTGGCGGGGCCGCCGCCGGCGTGGCGCCGCGCATCATGGGCATCGGCCCAGCGCCGGCGACGCAAAAACTCTGCGCGCGGCTTGGCCTGACGCCGCAACAGTTCGATGTCATCGAGCTCAACGAAGCCTTTGCCTCGCAAGGCATAGCCGTGCTGCGCCAGCTCGGCATCGCCGAGGATGCGGAACACGTCAACCCGAATGGCGGCGCCATCGCGCTCGGCCATCCCTTGGGCATGTCGGGCGCCCGCATATCCGGCACGGCGGCGCTGGAGCTGCGCGAACGTGGCGGCCGTTATGCGCTTGCCACCATGTGCATCGGCGTCGGCCAGGGCATTGCGATCGCGCTCGAACGGGCTTGACCAGCAGCCTTCGCTTGGCCGGCTAAGATCAAGAATCCGGTGCGTGGTCAAATTTGACCACGTGGACAAAAGTCCGGCGTCGTTCCATAGTTCCCCGTCTGATATTTTCACGAACAGCCGGCTCGACACGGCTGTCGAACAGAGGGGAATGCAATGGAAAACCGGAAGAACAGATTCCAGACAGAGCGCGAAGGGCTTTCGCGACGCAACGTGCTGGAGCTGGGCGCACTTGGCCTGGCCGCAGCCATGCTGCCAGGCGCTGCCTTCGGCAAGGACAAGAAGCTGAAGGTGGCGGCGATCTTCGCCACGCCGATCGAGGAGCCGTGGGACAACCAGATCCATGTCGCCTTGCAGAAGGCCGAGAAGGAACTCGGCATCGAATACAAATGGTCCGAGAAGGTGCAGACCGCCGATTTCAGCCGTGTCATGCGCGAATATGCGCAAGGCGGCTATCAGCTGGTGCTGGGCGATGCCTTTGCCGCCGAGCGTGAATCGCGCCGCACGGCCAAGCAGTTCCCGAAGACCGCCTTCCTGTTCGGCTCCGGGGCCGGCCCGGCGGAACCGAACTTCGGCGTCTTCGACAACTGGATTCACGAGCCGGCCTATCTCTCCGGCATGATCGCCGGCAAGATGTCGAAGTCGGGCACGATCGGCGCCGTCGCGGCGATGGGCATCCCGGAAGTCAACCGACTGGTCAACGCCTTCTTCGCCGGCGCCAAGGAGGTCAATCCGAACATCAAGAAGAAGGTCGCCTTCATCGGTTCCTTCTTCGATCCGCCAAAAGCCAAGGAAGCGGCGGTCGCGCAGATCGACGCCGGTGTCGACGTCATCTATGCCGAGCGCTTCGGTGTCATCGAAGCGGCGGTGGACAAGAAGATCCTTGCCATCTCCAACATGTCCGACCAGTCGAGCCTCGGCCCCGACACGGTGATCACCGGCCCGGTCTGGGACATGTATCCGACGGTCGAGCAGGCCATCAAGCTGGTCAAGGCCGGCGTCTTCACCGCGCAGGACTATGGCGATTTCTCGCGCATGGCCAAGGGTGGCTCGCATCTGGCGCCCTACCACAAGTTCGACAAGACGCTGCCGGCGGACGTCAAGGAGCTGATCGAGAAGAAGAAGGCCGAGATTCTGGAAGGCAATTTCCGGGTGGATGTCGACGAGAACACGCCGGTTTCGGATTGAGTTTTACCCTCCCCCTTGTGGGGAGGGTCGATCCGCGAAGCGGAGCGGGGTGGGGGTCTTCGGCGCAGCACCCCCACCCCGTCTCACGATCTTCGCTTCGCTGCGATCGTAAGCCGACCCTCCCCACAAGGGGGAGGGTGAGGAGCCGCTCCAACCCCACCAGGAC
>NZ_RZQG01000331.1:0-6089 GCF_003998635.1 Mesorhizobium sp. M7D.F.Ca.US.004.03.1.1 | reverse complement strand
ATCATGAGCTATGCGACGGCTCTCAGCGGCGGCTCCGCCAACGTCCCCAGGCCTGCGCATCCCGAGCAGGCGATCGTCTTTCCGGGGCAACCGGTCCGATGCGTCCCTTGCGGGCAGCAATGCCCGTTTGACGCCGACCATTTGGAGCAGTCGAAGACCCTGCCGCTGCCATGACAGCGCAGGCATTCCATATCTGAAGTCATCGCCAATTCTTGCCCAACCAAAACGCACTACCCCCACGCCGCAAGTAGCAGGAATCATTGCGCTTTCAAGCACAGCGCCCTGACTTAAATTGGGTGGATTGATGATGCGGGGAGAGACGGCCGGCGTCGACTGGGGGGCCGGTTGAGCGGCCTAAGCCTTGGAAGATCAATCCACGCCTGCAACGGCGGGCTGTTGCCCGGCCGTCATTAAGGTCATCGTGATGAGCTTCCTCGCCTCGATCCGCTTAAGGCAATGATCGGGAATATCTGGCCACGTCGCCTTGGCGCATTCTTTCTCCGTGACCGCGACGGATGTCTCCGGCTGCACGTTCGCGGCCTGCGTAGCGGTGGATGACGCGAAGAGAACCGTCTGAGTCAGCAGAGCCGATAAGGCGGCGACCTGGAACAGCACAGCAGCAAGGGCGATCTTTTTGAGCATGCCAGAGAACGCTCTTCAACGGTCCCGGTTCCTCCAGCTTTCAGTTTTCGGCGCCCTAGCGGGAACAAGAGACGCGGATTCCGGTTAAATGGATTATGCCAAACAAGATCAAGGAACCGCCACCGAAGGCCGAACCGAAGAAGGCAGATCCCCGGCGTCGCGACAAAGAAGCACCGCCAGAGCTTGAACACGTCGATCCGCCACCGCGAGACGTGCGAGAGGCACCGGTACCCAATCCAAATGGCGACAAGAAATCCTAACGAGATCGCCGAAGCCGAAGGCCAGGCTACATGCCTGCTACGCGACAACGCCGTAGCCCCGGTGTCGTGATGTCATAGACGAGTGCGCTGGATCAGCGGAAACGATTCACCCGCGAAAGGCGGCGGGTCCGGCCTTTTGAGGCAACCTAAGGACTTCCGATTCCGTAGGCATGCGGTAAATCAGCCCTTTTGGGTGATCGACTGAAGGTCTCATAGCTTTGAAAAATTTGGCTCCCCGGGCCGGATTCGAACCAGCGACCAACCGGTTAACAGAGGTTTCCTATAGCACTCCCACGCATCAGCCTGCGACACACCGAAACTCTCAACCCCTTGCACCGCAAGGCATCTGCTTGTTACACCATGCCGCACCTTGTCGCAATACGTAGTGACAAAGCGCGCCGGTTTGTGTAGATCATTGTGTAGATCACGCGAACCGGTTTCTCGGGGGACGCTATGCCGACCGTCGAACTGACGGACAAATTCATCCAGGCCGCCAAGTGTCTCTCCGGCCGGAAGACCGACTATTTTGATACCATAGTGAAGGGTCTGGTGCTCCGCGCTTCATCGGGCGGGCAAAAGACATGGTATGCGGTGTATGGCCCGCCGGCGAAGCGGCAATGGCTCAAGCTCGGCACCTATCCGGAAATACCGCTCGGCACCGAAAAGGGAGCCCGCCAGCGCGCGAAGGACACGCGCGCGAGGGTTGGCGACGGCGGCGACCCCGTCGCCGACAAGAAGGCGCTCGCGGCTTCGCAGACTGTCGCCGACCTGGTTGAGAACTATGTCGCCCGTCGAGCTTCCACGAAGCGCTCGGCCGACGAGATAGCGCGCCGGCTCCGCAAGAACGTCAAGGACGTGATCGGCGACGTCAAGCTGGCGGAGCTGCATCGGCGCGATCTCACCAAGTGCATCGACGCCGTCAAGGACCGCGGCGCCCATGTTGAAGCAAATCGAGTTTTCGAGGACCTCCGCGCCATGGTGCGCTGGGCGAGGGGCCGCGGGGATCTCGATGAAAACCTCGCTGAAGGGATGTCGAAACCAACCGAGACGGCCGAACGCGATCGCGTCCTCCCCGCCGACGAGATCAAGACGATGTGGGCGGCGTTGCCGGAAGCAGATATGCGCGAAAGCACCCGGAGGATCATCCGGCTATGCCTGATCACTGCGCAGCGGGTTGGCGAGGTTGCCGGGATGATGGTCGATGAACTCGAGCTCGATACCGCCGTCTGGACCATCCCGCCTGAGCGCTCCAAAAACAAACGCGAGCATGTCGTCCCCCTGTCGGCGATGGCCGTCGCGACTATCCGCGAGCAACTGGCCGACGTGAAGGCGCTGGCTGAACGCAAGGGCCGGGAGGTACCGGTATTCGTGTTCCCTGGGCCCGGCGCGCGAGCTCCTGTCACCGGCTCATCGATCCCGAAGGCTATCAAGCGCGAGGAGGTCACCAAGCGCGGCCTCACCACGATCATGGGAATCGCGCCTTGGACACCTCATGACCTTCGCCGATCGGCCGCGACTGGCATGGAGGAGCTCGGGATTTCGCCCTTCATCGTCGGCCACGTCCTGAACCACGTCAGCGCTACCAGGGCCAGCATCACCTCGAAGGTCTACGCTCGCTATTCATACGATAAGGAGAAGCGGCACGCACTGGACCTGTGGGCCGATCGGCTGACCGGCCTCGTGGCCGGCGGCACCAGCGTCGTGTCGATCGGCGCGAGGAGCGCGGCGTGACCTCCGAAAAGCCGTTCAAATACACTTTCGATCAGCTCGCCGCGATAGCTGATACACTTGACGTCGACGAGGATCACCATGACTGCAGATACGTCGAACGCGTAGTGGGCGAGTGGAAGGCCTACACTGAAGACGATGTGCGAGCCGAACTCGCTCGCAATGCAAAGATCGCGGACTTGGCGGAGCAGCTGCTTGACGAGCTCGAGCCCGAGAATGATTTTGATATCGACGAGCACTTCTCCGAAGGCAAGCCAGCCACCTTGGTCGGTCATCTGGTCTCACTGCTAAATTTCGTGGAACAGGTCTCAGACCTTCATCCACCACGGAAAGGAAGACGTCCTCAGATCCCATCTGCGCTGTCGGCGCGCCTCATTGAGTTTTGGGAGAATTCCGGGCGGCGTGTCAGTCGTTCATCGAAGGTTGACGATGAAACCGACGAGCAGACCCCAAGCGGTCCCTTGGTGAGATTCTTGCTGGCCTCGTGCTCACCAATCTTGGCGCCTCCACCGACCGCAGACGCAGCGGCCTCGGCGATCCGAACTTATCAAAAAGCCAGTGGTGAGCATGGTGAAATGGCCACCGAAGAGCAGGTCATTTCCGCCATTGTGACAGACCGCACTCACTGAGCTTAATTGAGTGTCGCCAAATCAAGGAGCGACACCATGAACGCAACTCACCAACAGGACGAACTGGTCGACGAGGCAGCGGCATGCCGCTTGATCGGTGGCAGCAGCACTCCGATCCATCGCTCGACCCTCTGGCGCGGCATTAACGCCGGCCGCTACCCGAAGCCGCTGAAGATCAGCGCGAGCACCAACCGCTGGCGTGCCAGTGAGCTCGCCGCCGTGATTGAAAAGGCGGCCGCGGCGCGCAACGAGGTGGCGGCATGACGATCGCCGCCGGCGCCGTCCTCTTCCTGGCTGCAGCGCTCCTCCGGACCCGCTACGGCCGGCTAACGCTCGCCCTGTCGCTCTTGCGCGCCGGCAACGTGCTCATCGAGGCTGCTGAGCGGGCCATGGGGCCGCAGCGATGACAGGCGCCGCAGAACCGGAGATCCCGGTCAAGCTTGCCGAGGCGGCAAAGTGGCTCGCCGAGACACCGCGCGCCGGTCGCGGCAGCGCCGTGCCTGAAATGCAGCAGCGGTTCGGGCTCTCTGTGGCTGAGGCCTGCGAGGTCTGTCGCCTGAACAATTTACGCCTTGCGAGGGCAACGTGACGAAGCGCGACTGGTCCCGCGACGCCGATCGCCAGCGCATCACCCGCCAGGGCGCTGAAAGCGCCGGCCGGCCTCGTGGTGGCGCCCGAAAGGAAGCTAATGCGGCGGAGATGGTTTCACGCGTGCTGCGATGTCGCTGCGGCCATAGAGGCCGCATCGAGTTGCCGGCCGAGTTGTTGGCGGGAAAACGCTTCAAATGCTCGCAATGCGGCCGACGGGTTAGCTGATCGTGAGCGCGGGCACTGTGAGTTTTGCCAGCAATGAACGTGTCGCGAGATGCGCGGCCTGGCTCGTCAGGACACCGGCATCGCAGCGCCCGCCGGCGAGCGTCTATATCAACGTTTTGAGAGACTATTTTGGGTTGTCCTCGGCGGAGTTAATCCTCGCTGAGAAGGAAGCCGATCGGCTGCGCCGGGAAGAGCAGTCGAGATGACGTCTGGCCCGGCGCCGTGGTTTCGCACCTTCCCTTCGGAAGTTCTCGCCTCAACGCGAGGATTGAAGCCGTCGGATGTCGGGATCCTGCACCTTCTGGAGTGCATCCTACACGAGCGCGGCGAGCCTATTCCGGAAGACCACGACATGCTCGCCAGGCGATGCGGAGCGACCAAGTCGACCTTCGCGAACGCCCTCGAAACGCTTGTCTCGATGAAGAAAATTACCCGACGCGATGGCTGTCTCTGGAGTGATGACGTCCAGGCCGAACATGAGTTTCGCGCGGAGAGATCATCGAGTGCGAAAACTGCGGCGAATAAACGATGGGGAAAAACCGAAGGAAAACAACGACGCTCCGATGCGAAAGCAATGCCATACCAGAGTCAGAGTCAGAAGGCAGGCTTTCAGCCTGCCGTTCTGTCGCGCTCGACATTGACTGTTGAAGGGGACACTCGACCTACGGTCGTGTCCCCTACCACACCACGATCAGACGATGGCTTCAATCACGAGCCGTGGAATCAAGGCGACGACGGCCCCGACGAATACGACGGTCCTGAAGAGGGAGACGATTATGTTCCACTCTAACGCCTCAGAAGTCGCCATCGCCCGACGGATCGCGAGGCGGTGGATTGTCCAAAGTGTCGATCAGACGATCGGCGAGAACTCGGTAGCGTCTCGCGTCATCGGCTGTAATGGCGGCATGAGGATCGTGCGCCGCGGCATTCCCGATCGCAAACAAGTCGTCCAGGAGTTTCGACGTGCTTTCGTCGATGACCATGTGCTTGCGAAGCATGCGCATCGTGCCGCGCGCCCCGCCGAAAGTCCTGTAACCCGCGCGTGTTCCTGCTCTGCCGACCGCCTCTTCTGCCTCCCGACGGATTTCCATCAACGCGGTTCTCGGCGAGATCGCCACCAATTGCTCAAATCTCGACAGCTCTTCAGGTGTTGCAGGTGCAGGCTCCTGTGGTGGCGCCGGCAACCTCTCGACCACGATCTCAGCGTCCTCGAGTCTCCGGTGAAACGAGATTTCGGTGTCCTTGTGCTTCAAATGCAGCCGCGGCAAGAGCGGTCTAATCTCGCCTCGAAACAACCAGACCGCAGTGACCACCGCCGCCGGCCAGGCGAGCGATGTGATCGAGCCGATCACCGAAGCGAAAAAATCGAGGTAGTTCATCGTCGTCCCCCAAGCCCCACCCTACATCGCGCCTCCTTGCGAGCAGGGTCAAGAGGCGGCCCCGCAGGGGGGAGGGTCAAGACCTACAGCCAAGAGGGTTTCTACCGCTTGGTGTCCCACGTTCGGATTTTTTTTCCGCACCACCGAAAAACAGGACTCTCCCGATGGAAATGAGCAAACGAAAGGCCAGGCCGAAGGCCAGGAAACCGCAGAAACCCGCGGCTTTGACGACGCCACCCAGTTGGATGACGGCGGCGGGAAAACGCCTGTACGGCGAGCTGATCGCTATCCAAATCGAGTATTCAGGCAAGATTTCCCGCGCGAAAGCTGACGAAATCGCGGACTTCGTCGACGTGCGAACGCGCGCCGACACGTTGCGTCGTCTGTTCCGGGTAGAGGCTCGAAAAAAGGACAACGTCTCCCAGGTCATGGCTATCGGCCGTGAGATATCGTCGACCACAGCAACGGCACGGAAGCTCGCCCACGGCATCCAGTTCGAGGTCGACGAATGACCGCCCGCCGCCGTGTCACTCCGACCCCGCTCGATCCCGCTGAAATCCCCGCGGCCGCCGGCGCCTGGTTCTCGCCACCGGTGATGATGGCGAGCGCTGCGCACTCGAAGGCCTACCGCTGTC
>NZ_RZQG01000330.1:0-6090 GCF_003998635.1 Mesorhizobium sp. M7D.F.Ca.US.004.03.1.1 | reverse complement strand
AGACCGAGCCTTGCGGCAAGTCGATGCCGTCCTCGTCCTCGGGCATCAGGGCGGCGATGGAATCGATCCAGATCAGGCCGAAGGAATGCGTCGCGCGCGCCGCTGCGGTCAGCGCCTTGTGGGCGATGCGACGGTCGGCGCCGGCAGTCAGCCGGATCAGCCCCGATGGCGGCCGCTCGACATCGGCCAGTTCGACGACGTCGAAATTCATCGCTTCCAGCCGCGCGCCGGTGCCTTCCCGAGCCAGTATGCCGGCAGCCCCCTGCTCGGCCGTGATCTGCACCATCTTGCGGCCGGAAAAGTCCTCGACGTCATGCATCGGGGCCTTCTCGACATATTCCGAAGTCATCGCCAGCAGCATGGCGCCATAGCTCATGCGGAAGGCAACGCGGTCGCCGACAGCCGGCGGCGGATCCGCATCGGCGACATCGAGCAGCAGATGGTCGCTTGAGGCGCCGAGCACCCGTATCCCCTTGGCAATCGGTGTCAGCCCCTCGACCAGCACGTCCTCGCGGCCGTTATTGGCGATGGCGCGCAGCCTGTCGCCCTCGTCGGGAAAGACCGGCTGGTTGCCGAAGGCGTCGTAGCCCGATTGGCCGATCGGCCGTGACGGCTTGAGCTTGACCTCGATGATGTCGCTGGTCAGCCGGCAGGCATCGGGTTCGAGCTCGGCCCATGGCGTGTCGCGGAAGGTCTCGACGCCGCCCTGCAGGATCGCCTCGCCGACCCGCAGATTGTTGATGCCGGCCGGCAGCTTGCCTTCGAGCAACAGCGGCAGCGACGACGAGGCGCCCCCGGAAATCCAGTCGAGGCTTTTGCCGGACAGGCGCTCGGTCTTGTAGGCATGGGCGACGAGTTGCCCAAGGTTTTCCGGCGTCGGCATGATGGCGCCGAAGCAGCCGAGATTGGTGCCGATGCCGGCAATGCGCACGCCCTTGAACTGTAGTATCTGTTCGACCGTCGGGATGAGGTCATTCGGCCAAATGCCTTCGCGGAGATCGCCGAGATCGATCATCAGCATGATGTCGTGGACGCGGCCCATGCGCTCGGCGATGCGCGAAATCTCGCGGATGGTGGCGAGTTCCGACTGCAGGCTGATGTCGACGGTGCGCACCACCTCCTCGACACGCGCCATCGGCGGACTGCGCAGCAGCATGATCGGCGCGTTGATGCCACTGTCGCGCAGCCGGCGGATGTTCTCGAAGCGCGATTCGGCGATACCGGCAACGCCGCCGCGCAGCATGGCGCGCGCCACTTGCGGCATGCCGCATGTGCCCTTGGTGACGCCGAACACCTTGATGCCAGACAGCGCGCAGCGCTCGACGATCGTGCGCGCATTGCGCTCGATGCGGCCAAGGTCGATGGCGACTTGCGGTCCCGACATCTCTAGCCCCCGTAGACCAGCCCTTGCGGGTCGATCTCCGGCTTGCGGCAGGCGACGAGGTCGGCGAGGAATTTGCCGGAGCCGCAGGCCATGGTCCAGCCGACATGGCCGTGGCCGGTGTTGAGATAAAGGTTGCTGAAACGCGCCTTGCCAATGACCGGCACCGAGTTCGGCATCATCGGCCGCAGGCCCGCCCACAGCTCGGCCTTGTTCTCGTCGAAGGCGCCGGGGAACAGGTCCTTGCCGGTCCTGAACATGGCGGCGAAATCGCTCGGCCGGAAGGTACGGTCGAAACCGGTGAATTCGGCGGTCGAAGCGAGCCGCAGCCGGTTGCCAAGCCTGGAATAGGCAATCAACTGATCCTCGTCGGCGCCGCCCATGGTCGGGCCCTTGCTTTCGTCCTCAAGCGGAATCGTCGCGGTATAACCCTTCACCGGGTAGATAGGCAGGTCGATGCCGTAGCGGCGCCCGAGCAGGCCGCTTTCCGGCCCCATCGACATGACCACGGCATCGCCGAGAACCGGTCCGGCCGAGGTCATCACCGCGCGCACCCGGTCACCCTCGATGTCGAGGCCCTCGACCGTCGTGCCGTAGAGAAACGTCACGCCGAGTTTCCCGGCCGCGTGGGCGGCGAGCTTTTCCACGAACTGCCGGGAATCGCCGGTCTGGTCGATCGGCGAATAGACGCCGCCGGCGATCTTTTCCTTCACTCCGGCAAGACCCGGCTCGAGCTCGATCAGCCGGTCGCGGCCGACGATCTCGATCGGCAGGCCATGCTCGGCCAGATAGCGATAGTTGTCGGTGCCGGTGTCGAGACTGTGCTGCGAGCGGAAGAAATAGAGGATGCCCTTCTTGCGCTCGTCATAGTGAATGCCGGTATCGGCGGAGATGGCGTTGATACAGTCGCGCGAATAGAGCGCCAGGCGCAGCTTGACCCGGCTGTTGGCACGCAGGCGCTCTTTCGTGCATTGGCGCAGGAAGCGCAGGCTCCAGGCGAGGAAGTAGGGATCGAAGCGCAGCCGCACCTTGATGCCGAGATCATGGTTGTAGAGCGCGCGCAGGAAGGTCTTCAGCGCCGCCGGCGAAGCCCAGGCGGTGGCATCGCCCGGCGAGACCAGGCCGGCGTTCGACTGGCTGGTGCCGCGCGCCGGCGCCGCATGGCGCTCGATCACGGTGACCTCGTGGCCGTCGCTGGCCAGATAATAGGCGGCTGCCGTACCGACGACACCGGCCCCGAGCACCGTTATCTTCATGCCATCCCCCCAAAAGCTCTTCGCGGCGCAGCGCCTCCACGCCGTGCCGCGAATGCCTTCAATAGCGCTTCGCCACGTGCCTTGCGAGCCCCTGGGAGAACCCGGCTCAGCCGCGCGCGGAGTTCTTGCCGGTCAGGATGCGCTCCCAGGCGAGCGCGTCGGCAACGATCTGGTCGAGATCGTCGCGCTGCGGGGTCCAGCCGAGTTCGGCGCGGGCGAGATCCGAATTGGCAACCACCGCGGCGGCGTCGCCGGGGCGGCGATCGCCCATCTTCACCTCGAAATCATGGCCGAAGGCACGCCGCACGCTGTCGATGACCTCGAGCACCGAATAGCCATGGCTGTAGCCGCAATTGGCGACCAGGCTCGCGCCCCCGGCGCGCAGCCGCTGCAGGGCCAGGCGATGCGCCGCCGCCAGATCGCTGACATGGATATAGTCGCGCATGCAGGTGCCGTCCGGCGTCGGATAGTCGGTGCCGAACACCTGCATGAACGGCCGCTTGCCGAGTGCGGTTTCGCAGGCAACCTTGATCAGATGGGTGGCGCCCGGCGTCGACTGGCCGGTACGGCCCCTGGGATCGGCGCCGGCGACGTTGAAATAGCGCAGCGCCGTGTAGCGCAAGGGGTGCGCGATCGCCGCATCGCGCAGCATCCATTCGCTCATCAGCTTGGACAGGCCATAGGGCGATTCCGGCGCCAGGCGAGCATCCTCGCGCACCGGCTCCAGTCCGGCGCCGCCATAGACGGCAGCGGTCGAGGAAAAGATGAAATTGGGCACGCCCTCTCGGACCGCGGTCTCGATCAGCGTGCGCGTCTTGCTGGTGTTGTTCTCATAATAACTGAGCGGGTCGGCAACCGATTCCGGGACCACGATCGAGCCGGCGAAGTGGATGATCGCATCGACATGATTGTCCCTGATGATCGAACCGACCAATTCCCTGTCGGCGACATCGCCAACCACCAGCTTTGCCTCCGGCGCCACCGCCCATTCGAAACCGGTGGAAAGACGGTCGAGAACGACCACGCTCTCGCCGGCATCCAGCAGTTCCCAGACCATGTGGCTGCCGATATAACCGGCGCCGCCTGTTACCAAAACCGTCATCCGTGACCTCGCATCTCAAGATTTATCGGAAACTGTCTCAACCCCCGCCTTACTGGAAAGCCTGCCGCCTGGCCATTAGAACTCGTGGTAACCGGCATTGTCGGCATGTGGCATCGTCCTGAAACAAAATTGATCCACATCAAGGGAATAGGCCACGATCCGTGGTCGTTAGGAACAGGTCCGGGGCGTGGCATTTTGACCAAAAAGGCCCGGTGGACGACCAATAGGGCAATGATTATGATCCCGCGCAAAATTGGGAAAGTCGACATGAACTATCAGCGGTTCTTCGAGGAAGCGATCGACCAGCTCCATGCAGAGCGTCGCTATCGCGTTTTCGCCGACCTTGAGCGCATCGCGGGCAAGTTTCCGCGCGCCATCTGGCGTTCCAATGGCCGCGCCGAGGAAATCACCGTCTGGTGCTCCAACGACTATCTCGGCATGGGCCAGCATCCCGACGTCATCGCCGCGTTCCAGAACGCGGCCGGCAAAATGGGGTCGGGCGCCGGTGGCACCCGCAACATTTCGGGCACCAGCAACCCGCTGGTCGAGCTCGAAGTGGAGCTTGCCGACCTGCACGACAAGGAAGCCGCACTCGTTTTCACCTCCGGCTTTGTCTCCAATGAAGCCTCGATTTCGACCATCGCGCGGCTTTTGCCCAACTGCCTGATCATCTCGGACGAGTTGAACCACGCCTCGATGATCGAAGGCGTGCGGCGCTCCGGTGCGGAAAAGAAGATCTTCCGCCACAATGATGTCGCGCATCTGGAAAGCCTGCTGCAGGCGGCGGGCCGCGAACGCGCCAAGCTGATCGTCTTCGAGAGCGTCTATTCGATGGATGGCGACATCGCACCGATAAAGCAGATCGTCGAGCTCGCCGAGCGCTACAACGCCATGACCTATATCGACGAGGTCCATGCCGTCGGCATGTACGGACCGCGCGGCGGCGGCATCACCGAGCGCGAGGGACTGGCCGACCGGATCGATATAATCCAGGGCACCCTGGCCAAGGCGTTCGGCACGCTGGGCGGGTACATCACCGGCACAAGCGCGGTGATCGACGCGGTGCGCTCCTATGCGCCGGGCTTCATCTTCACCACGGCGCTGCCGCCGGCGATCGCCGCCGCCACCACCGCCTCGATCCGCCACCTCAAACGCTCGCAGGCCGAGCGCGATGCACAGCATCAGCAGGCGACACGAACCAAGCAGATCCTTTCGGCCGCCGGCCTGCCTGTGATGGACTCGCCAACGCACATCGTGCCGCTGCTGGTCGGCGATCCGGAGGCCTGCAAGATGGCCAGCGACCGCCTGCTCGGCGTGCACGGCATCTACATCCAGCCGATCAACTACCCGACCGTGCCGCGCGGTACGGAGCGGCTGCGCATCACGCCGACGCCGTTCCACTCCGATGCGCTGATCGCCGAGTTGCAGGACGCGCTGGTCGAGACCTGGGATGCACTCGGCATTCCCTATGGCTCCGCCGGTCGGCCATCGGTGGCCAAGAGCGACCGGATCATTCCCCTGCTGGTGCCCAAGTCAGGCGGCTGAAGCCCGTTTGAAACTCTACTCCGACGGCCATCTGACGCAGGTTTCTGCGCTTCCGGTGCTCACGGACCTGAATGTCCGCTGCGCTCCGGTTCTCGAAACCCACGCCAGCTGACTCGCCGGAGCGATTTTCAATCCGGCCTCAGGGCATCAAATAGTCTTCATCCACTTTGCCAGCCGGTGCGCGGCTTCCTCGATCTGATCGAGGCGGCGGTGGAAGCACAGTCTGAGGAAGGCTTCGCCGCCGGGACCGAAGGCGGTGCCGGGCGCCAGGCCGACATTGGCCTTGTCGACGATGTCGAAAGCGGCAGTGCGTGAATCGGTGATGCCGTCGACCGTGAAGAACAGATAGAACGCGCCTTGCGGTACGGTGAACCGGGCGCGGCCTGTGTCGCCGAGAATGCCGCAGACCAGATCGCGTGCCTTGCGCGCCCGCTCCACCTGTTCGGCAACGAAGGCATCACCCTCATCAAGGGCTGCAACCGCACCGCGCTGCATGAACTGGGCGACGCCGGAGTTGGAATACTGGATCAGGTTCTCGAACACCTGCTGCAAGGCGGGATGTGTCTTGATCCAGCCGACGCGCCAGCCGGTCATCGCCCAGTTCTTGGAAAAACTGTTGACGAACAGGATGCGGTCTTCCGCCGTGGCGATGTCGAGGAAGGACGGCGCACGGCCGTGGCTGTAGTGGAACAGCGAATAGATTTCGTCGGCGATGATCCAGAGGTTCTTCGTGCGCGCAAGATCGAGGATCGCCTGCAAGGTCTCGTGATCGGCGGTCCAGCCGGTCGGGTTCGACGGCGTGTTGA
>NZ_RZQG01000032.1:0-18409 GCF_003998635.1 Mesorhizobium sp. M7D.F.Ca.US.004.03.1.1 | reverse complement strand
GTGTCGGACCGGTCATCTCGGTCAAGTTCAGCGGAGTCGTCGGCGAAGGAAAATCGGGCATCTACAAGGTCGCCGTCGACGGCGTGCCGGATACGTTGATGATCCGCGTGCAGACCGGGCCGGCGATCAACGGAACGGAACTGCGCGACGCCACCGGCAAGATTACATTCGGCCAGTTCACCAACCAGATCGAATACCAGGATGCCGGTTCGGCGCTGAACAACGAGATGAAGAAGGAAGTCCTGGCAAAGCTCGACACTAACGCCTTGACCGGCAAGACCATATCGGTGGTCGGCGCGTTCAAGCTGGTCAACCCGAAGAGTTGGCTCGTCACTCCCGTGAGCTTGGAAGTCAAATGAAACCGGCTGCCGACACCGGATCTGTGAATGGCGACGCCGTGCTTTCGGCGCGCAACATCGTCATGTCGTATGGCGGCGTCCATGCGCTCAAGGGCGTCAATTTCGACATCCATCGCGGCAAGGTCACCACGCTGTTTGGAGAGAATGGCGCCGGCAAGTCGACGCTGATGAAGATCCTGTCCGGCGTGGTCACGCCGACATCCGGCGACATCGTGCTCGACGGCAACCTCGTCAGTTTTTCCTCATCCTCGGACGCGCGCGATCGCGGCATCTCGATCATCCACCAGGAACTCAGCCTGGCGCCGAACCTCAGCGTTCGCGACAACATCTTCATGGGCCGCGAACTGCGCACCAGGACCGGCCTCGACTTCGCCGAGGAGCAGCGCCAGGCGCGCGCGCTGATGGCTGATCTCGAAGAGGACATCGACCCGATGACCCTGGTCGAGGATTTGCGCCTGGGGCAACAGCAGATCGTCGAGATCGCCCGGGCGCTGTCGGTCGATTCCCGCATCCTGATCATGGACGAACCGACCTCGGCGCTCAGCGCGACAGAGGTGGAGGTGCTGTTCCAGGTGATCCGCGATTTGACCAGCCGCGGCGTCTCCATCGTCTACATTTCACATCACCTCGAAGAGGCGCTGCAGATCACCGACTACGCGGTTGTCCTGCGCGACGGCGCGATTACGGCAACGGCCGAAGCCAGGGACATCGACCTCGAGTGGATCGTGCGCAACATGGTCGGTGAGAACTTCGACCTCGGCTCACCGCCGACCGGTCATGAGTTCGGCGAGGTCGCCTTGTCGATCGAGGATGTCAGCGTCGTCGACACTTCGGGCTCAGGCTATTCCGTCGTCGACCACCTGTCGCTGGATGTCCGGGCAGGCGAGATCGTCTGCATCTATGGGCTGATGGGCGCCGGGCGCACGGAACTACTGGAAGCCGTCGCCGGACGGGTGCCGATGGCGGGCGGCCGCGCGCTTCTGGAAGGCGAGGACGTTTCGGGACTGAACATCGCCCAGCGCATCTCCAGAGGTCTTGTGCTCGTCCCCGAGGATCGCCAGCGCGACGGGCTGGTTCAAACGATGACCGTCGGCCGCAATCTCTCGCTTGCCAGCATCGAAGCGTTCGCCAAGGGGCTGTTTCTGTCCCGCTCCAGGGAGCGTGGGCTGGTCGAGGATTCGATCCGCAAGGTGACCATCAAGACCGCCGGCGGCAACGCCATGATCGGATCGCTGTCGGGCGGCAATCAGCAGAAGGTCGTCATCGGCAAGATGCTGACGACCAACCCAAAAGTTATCCTCCTCGACGAGCCGAGCCGCGGCATCGATGTCGGCGCCAAGGCCGAAGTCTTTCGCTTGCTGAGCGAACGCGCCGCGCAGGGCCTTGCGGTCGTCTTCTCGACCTCTGAGGTCAACGAGTGCCTCAGCATTGCCCACCGCATCGTCGTCATGCGGCGCGGCAGGATTTCAGCCGAATTCGGCGCCAACGCCACCAAAGAGCAGATCATGGCCGCCTCCGGCGAAGCCGTGGTCGCCTGATCACCAGAATTTCGGAGCCCAGACCCATGACCGACGTCAGCCAGGCCAGAAAACAGTCCAGTCCAAGCGCGGGCGGCGAAGGCTTCGACCTCGCCAAGCTGCTGCTCGAGGGTCGCGCTTTCTTTGCCCTGATCGTCATCATCGTCGTCTTTTCGATCCTGTCGCCCTACTACCTCTCGGTGGCGAATTTCCTGACCATGGCCTCGCATGTCGCCATCTTCGGAATCCTCGCCGTCGGCATGCTGCTCGTCATCCTCAATGGCGGCATTGATCTGTCGGTGGGGTCGACACTGGGCTTGGCCGGTGTCGTTGCCGGCTTCCTGATGCAAGGCGTGACGCTGAATTGGCTGGGCGTCGTCCTCTATCCGCCGGTCTGGGTGGTTGCGGTGCTGGCCTGCATGCTCGGCGCCGTCGTCGGGCTGATCAACGGCGTGCTGATCGCGCGCTTCAAGGTTCCGGCCTTCGTCGCCACGCTCGGCGTCATGTACATGGCGCGCGGCCTGGCGCTGCTTATGACCAGCGGTCTGACCTACAACAATCTCGGCGGCAAACCAGAGCTTGGAAACACCGGCTTCGATGCGCTTGGCTTCAACCGCCTGTTTGGCGTGCCGACCGGTGTCGTGGTTCTCGTGGTCATCGCGCTCATCGGCAGCATCGTCCTGAACCGCACCGCTTTCGGGCGCTGGCTCTACGCCTCGGGCGGCAATGAGCGCGCGGCCGAACTGTCCGGCGTCCCGGTCAAGACGGTGCAGATTTCCGTCTATGTGCTTTCAGGCATCTGTGCCGCCATTGCCGGCCTGATCCTGTCCTCGCAGCTGACGTCGGCGGGGCCGACCGCTGGCACCACCTACGAACTGACGGCCATCGCGGCCGTCGTCATCGGCGGCGCGGCGCTGACCGGCGGCCGCGGCAACATCCGCGGAACCCTGCTCGGGGCCTTCGTCATCGGCTTCCTGTCCGACGGTCTGGTGATCATCGGCATCTCATCCTACTGGCAGACAGTGTTCACCGGCGCCGTCATCGTGCTCGCCGTGCTGCTCAATGCCGTTCAGTATCGCCGCCGCAGCAAGCTCCCAAGCGCGACAGGTGGCCAACCGACTTCTCAGAAACGGGGGAAGGCCGAAGTGGCCAATCCTGCCCAAGGGAAGACTGCCAGGTGAACTGGCAGCAACACCGCGTAATCATTGGAGGAATGTACATGAGAACCATGCTGAAAAGTCTGCTTGCCGCCGCAATGGTCGTCGGGTTTACGGCCGCCGCGTCGGCCGCGGGCCTGATCTCGATCATCGTCAACGATCCGGCCAACCCTTACTGGCTGACCGAGGGCAACGTCGCCAAGGCCGAGGCCGAGAAACTTGGCTACACGGCCAATGTCGGCGCCCACAAGGGCGATACGAACACGGAAAGCAACCTGATCGACACCGCCATCACCAACAAGTCGGTGGCGATCATCCTCGATCCGGCCAACGCCGACGGCTCTGTCGGCGCGGTGAAGAAGGCGATTGCCGCCAACATCCCGGTATTCCTCGTCAATGCCGAGATCAACCAGGAAGGCCTCGCCAAGGGACAGCTCGTCTCCAACAACGCGCAGGGTGCTGCTCTCGGTGCCCAGCAGTGGGTGCAGGCTGTCGGTGAAAAGGGCAAATATGTCGAACTGCTCGGCGCCCCGTCGGACAACAATGCGGCCACGCGCTCGAACGGTTACGCGACTGTGCTGAGCCAGTATCCGGATCTCGAAAAGGCCGCTTCGCAGGTCGCCAACTGGGATCGCACCCAGGGCCACGACAAGATGCAGAGCATGCTGCAGGCCAATCCCGACATCATCGCCGTGATCAGCGGCAATGACGAAATGGCTCTCGGCGCGGTTGCGGCACTGAAGGAAGCCGGCAAGCTGGCTGGCATCAAGGTCGGCGGCTTCGACGGTTCCCCGGACGCGGTTGCGGCGATCAAGTCCGGCGAACTGCAGTACACCGTGCTTCAGCCGGTCGCCATCTTCTCGGCCAAGGCCGTGCAGCAGGCGGACTCGTTCATCAAGACGGGTGCCACCGGTGCGGCGACCGAGAAGCAGCTGTTCGATTGCCTTCTCATCACCAAGGACAATGTCGACAAGTACACCGCACCCTTCGTGCTGTCGGAATGAAAACCTGCACAGGGGGTGTCCTTGCGGACACTCCCTGCCTCTTCTACGAGATGACAAAGACTGGCCTCTTGAACTGCCTTCATAATCAACCGGAATTTGCGTCATGAAAGACCTGCTGATCGGCATCGACGCGGGAACGTCGGTGATCAAATCGGTCGCTTTCGATTTGTCCGGGCGGCAGCTCGCCATGACGTCGGTACCCAACAGCTTCGTCACGCTGGAAGGTGGCGGCGCCGAGCAGGACCTCGATCAGACATGGCGCGATATGGCGCAGACCGTTCGCGATCTCACGGCCAAGATCCCTAACCTCGCGCAACGAACCGCGGCGGTTGCCATCACCGGGCAGGGCGACGGAACCTGGCTGATCGACGGCGACGGCTCGCCTGTCTCGCGCGCCTGGCTATGGCTCGACGCTCGCGCCGGACATTTGGTGGACGAGATGCGCGCCGATCCCCGGGATCGCAGGCGGTTCGAGCTGACCGGCACGGGGCTAAATTCCTGTCAGCAGGGTGCCCAGCTTGCCTTCATGAAAAAGAACAATCCGGACCTGCTGGGGCGGGCGGCGACCGCCCTGCATTGCAAGGATTGGCTCTACTTCAAGATGACAGGCGAACGCGCCACGGATCCGTCCGAAGGAACCTTCACCTTCGGCGATTTTCGCTCGCGTACCTATTCCGACGAAGCCCTCGACATCCTGGATCTGACGACGCATCGCCGCCTGTTGCCTCCCATGCTCGAAGGCACCACCGACCATCATCCGCTGTCGCGATCGGCGGCGGCAGAGACTGGCCTGCTCGAAGGCACGCCGGTGGTGCTGGGTTACGTCGATATGGTCATGACGGCTCTCGGAGCCGGCCTCTATGATCCCTCAGGCAATGTCGGCTGCACCGTCATCGGCTCGACCGGCATACATACGCGCTTCGCCGCCACTCCCGACGATGTCGTGCTGAACGGCGATGGCTCCGGTTACACGATCGCCATGCCTGTTCCGGGCGGCTATGCGCAATTGCAGTCCAACATGGCGGCGACGCTCAACATCGACTGGCTGCTTGGCCTTGCGCGCGACGTGCTCGCCACGGCTGGCGGCAAACCTTCCCACGACGAGTTACTGAAAGCACTCGATGTCTGGGTGGAGGCATCGGAGCCGGGATCGCTGATTTACCAGCCCTACATATCGCTGGCCGGCGAAAGAGGACCGTTCGTCGACCCTAACGCACGCGCGGGTTTCATCGGCCTTTCGGTCAAGCATGGCTTTGGCGATCTGGCACGCGCTGTCCTCGAAGGGTTGGCCTTCGCCGCACGCGATTGCTACCAGGCGATGGGCGCCGTGCCGAGCGAGATTCGCCTGTCGGGCGGCGCCGCGCGCAGCCCGTCGCTACGCCGCATCATCGCGGCGGCGACCCGGGCGCAGGTGCGAACGAGCAGCCGTCAGGAAGCCGGCGCTGCAGGCGCCGCGATGATGGCCGCGGTCGGCCTCGGGGTCTATGGCTCCATGGAGGACTGCGCCGCCGAGTGGGTGACGCCGCTTCTCGGCGACTGCGATGCCTATGACGAGGCGCTGTCGCAAACCTACGATGCGCTCTTCCCTTCCTTCGTTTCGGCGCACCGGGCGCTTCGACCGGTGTGGAAGGGCATGGCGCACCGCACAGGAGCAAGATCTTGAGCAATACAACAGATGTCGTCGATCTCTTCGTGATCGGCGGCGGCGTCAATGGGGCCGGCATAGCGCGTGACGCGGCAGGGCGCGGGCTGTCGGTCATCCTGTGCGAAAAGGACGATCTCGCCCAAGGCACCAGCTCGCGCTCCGGCAAGCTGGTGCATGGCGGCCTGCGCTACCTCGAATATTATGAATTCCGGCTGGTTCGCGAAGCGCTGATCGAACGCGAGGTGCTGCTCGAGGCGGCGCCGCACATCATCTGGCCGATGCGCTTCGTTCTGCCGCACAGCCCGCAGGACAGGCCGGCATGGCTGGTCCGGCTCGGGCTGTTTCTCTACGACCACCTTGGCGGTCGCAAACGCTTGCCGGGGACAAGAACGCTTGATCTGAGGACGGCGCCGGAAGGCGCTCCCATCAAGGATGAATTCAGGCGCGGTTTCGAATACTCCGACTGCTGGGTCGACGATGCGCGCCTGGTGCTGCTCAACGCGCTGGACGCCAGGCAGCGCGGCGCAAGGGTACTCACGCGCACGGCTTGTGTCGCGGCGCGCCGCGAAGACGGACTGTGGTCGATCGACATGCAGGACGGCCGCACGGGCGCCGTCACGAAAGTCCGCGCGCGGGCGCTGATCAACGCGGCAGGCCCTTGGGTCAACGACATTGTCAGCCGCGTCGCCGGGCAGAATTCCACCCGCAATGTTCGTCTGGTGAAAGGCAGCCATATCGTCGTGCCCAAATTCTGGGAGGGGCGGCAGGCCTATCTCATTCAGAACAACGACAAGCGGGTGATCTTCGTCAATCCCTATGAGAACGATCTGGCGCTGATCGGTACGACCGATATTCCCTATGAAGGCAGGCCCGAAGAAGTGGCCGCCGAGGCAAGCGAAGTCGACTATCTGATCAAGGTGGTCAATCGCTATTTCAAGCGACAGATGACACCACGGGACGTGGTCTACAGTTTCTCCGGCGTGCGTCCGCTCTATGACGACAATGCCGACAATCCAAGCGCGGTGACGCGCGACTATATTTTCGAACTCGACGCCTCCAATGGCAACGCACCGCTGCTTTCGGTATTCGGCGGCAAGATCACCACCTTCCGCAAGCTGTCCGAACATGCGCTGGAAAAGATCCAGCCGTTCTTTCCGACGATGAAGAAAGCCTGGACGGCCAAAATTCCCTTGCCGGGAGGCGACCTTCCCAATGCGGACTTCGAGCAGTTCCTGAGCGACTTGCATGCCGAGTTTTCGTGGCTCAGCCCCTCGCTGGTGAAGCACTACGCCCGAAGCTACGGCACCCGCGCCAGAAAATTGCTCGCCGGCGCGCATGGCGAAGCGGACCTCGGCCGCCGCTTCGGGCCCGATCTGTATGAACGGGAGGCAAGGTTCCTGGCCGAGACCGAATGGGCCGGCACATCAGCCGATATCCTGGAACGCCGCACCAAACATGGCCTGCATATCGATGCAGCCGAGCGGAAAGCATTCGAAGACTGGTTCGGTAACATAATGGCGGCGGCAGACTGATGGCCTTCACGCTTTCCCTCAACACCAATCCACTGGTCAACCGCTTCGCCGATCCAGACGATTTGATCGACGCGATCGCCTACGGCATCGGCATCCGCGACGTGCAGCTGACGCATGAATTCGTCAATCCGGGCTGGCCGGCGGCGACGATTGTCAAATTCCTGCGCCTGTTCAACAGCGCGCTTTCGCGGACCGGTGTCAGGATCACTTCCGGCATGACCGGACCCTATGGCCGGCTCAACCATTTCGGCCACCCGGATGCGGATGTCCGGCGCTATTATGTCGACTGGTTCAAGACCTTCGCCGATATTTCCGCCGAGCTCGGCGCGTCAGGCATGGGCACGCAGTTCGCGATCTTCACCTATAAGGACTTTGACGATCCGCAACGGCGGGCGGCACTGCTCGACATCGCGCTCGAATGCTGGCGCGAAGTGGCCGAGCACGCCAAGGCAGCCGGTCTGACATACCTGTTCTGGGAGCCGATGTCGGTCGGCCGTGAGTTCGGCCACACGATCGAAAGCTGCGTCACGCTGCAAGGCGCCATCGACGCGGCGAAGCTGCCCATACCGATGAAGACGATGGTGGATATCGACCATGGCGACGTGACCTCGGCCGATCCCGCCGACACCGATCCCTATGCCTGGGCGAAGGCGTTTCCATTGCAATCGCCGATCATCCACATCAAACAGTCTTCCATGAACAAGGGCGGGCACTGGCCGTTCACGGCCGCCTACAACAAGGACGGCCGCATACTTCCGCAGAAGCTGCTGGATGCGGTTCGGCAAGGCGGCGGAACCGACAATGAAATTTGCCTTGAACTTTCCTTCAGGGAGAGGGAACCAGTCGATCATCAGGTTATCGAGATGATCCGCGAGTCGGTGGATTTCTGGGCGCCTTACGTCGACAGTGGTCGCGACAGTCTCAAGCCTCGGGCCTGAGCGAACACGTCGCCCGAAAGCCGGCGCCGATGTCGGCCCGCAAAAAGTATCGAAGGAGAAGAAGAATGGCCCCATATTGGGTCGGCACGAGCTGGAAGATGAACAAGACGCTGGCGGAGGCGCTGCAGTTCGCCGATGCGCTGGCGACCTTCGTGCCGGGTTTCGATCAGGCGATACAGCCTTTCGTCATCCCGCCCTTCACCGCCGTGCGCCAGGTCAAGGGGGCGCTGGCCAACACCCGCGTAAAGGTCGGCGCCCAGAACATGCATTGGACCGACGCCGGCGCCTGGACGGGCGAGGTTTCACCAGTGATGTTGAAAGACTGCGGGCTGGATGTGATCGAACTCGGCCATAGCGAGCGCCGCGAGCATTTCGGTGAGACGGATGCGACTGTCGGGCTGAAGACGGCGGCCGCAGTCAGGCACGGTTTCGTGCCGCTGATCTGCGTCGGCGAGACGCTGGCTGAGCGTGAATCCGGCCGCGCCGATGCGGTGTTGACGGCACAGGTTCTCGGCGCGCTGCAAGAGCTGAGCGGCGATCAACTGAAGGCAGAAATCCTCTTTGCCTACGAGCCGGTCTGGGCGATTGGCGAGAAGGGCATCCCGGCCAGCGCCGACTATGCCGACAAGCAGCAGGCGCTGATCAAGCAGGTTGCCGCCGACCGGCTGCCGGTTGCCCCGCCTGTGCTTTACGGCGGCAGCGTCAATCCCCGCAATGCGGCAGAGCTGATCGGCCAGCCGCATATCGACGGCCTGTTCATCGGCCGCTCGGCGTGGCAAGCGGAAGGCTATATCGACATTCTGAAAAAGGCGTCGGCCGCCATCGCGCGCTGACCGTTACGAAGCAAAGGAGTTTATCGTCATGAAGATCGCACTCGGAGCCGACAGCGCCGGCAAGCCGCTGCTCGACGTTATCGCCAAGCATCTCGCCACAAAGCCCGATTTGCAGGTCGTCGACCTGAGCCAGGCCGGATTCTACGCCGATATCGCCGCCAAGGTGGGTCACGAAATTCTGGACGGCAACTACGACCGGGCCATCCTGTTTTGCGGCACCGGCATCGGCGTCAGCATCTCCGCCAATAAGGTGCCGGGCATTCGTGCTGCATTGACCCACGATACCTATTCGGCTGAGCGCGCCGCTAAGTCCAACAACGCCCAGATCATCACCATGGGCGCCCGCGTCATCGGTCCCGAACTGGCGAAGTCGATCGCCGACGCGTGGCTGGCCTCGGAGTTCGATCCGAACGGCCCGTCTGCCGCAAACGTGCAGGCCGTCGACAAGCTCGACGCCAAGCGCTGAAAGACGCGGCGGTCCGCTGCTGATCAGTCGGTCAAGGTGACCCGTATCGCCTCGATCACGGTCACGGCCGAAGCGGCGCCCGGGTCCATATGGCCAAGCGAGCGTTCGCCGAGGCGGGAGGCCCGGCCCTTGGTGGCGACCATCGCCTTGGTCGCTTCCGCGCCTGCTTTTGCCGCCTGCGCCGCAGCCTCGAGACTGCCCGCAAGACTCTTGCCGGAGGCCAGCGCTTTGCCCGCCGCTTGCGCTGCCGGCGCCCATGCATCGATCATGGTTTTCTCGCCTGGCTCGGCCTTGCCGCGATCCTGAATGCCCTTCGCCATGGCCTGGAACAGGGCGACCACGTCCGCGTCATCAAGCGTTGTCTTGCCCTTGACGGCTGCCGCGCCGCGCATGAAAGCAGTGGCATAGAGCGGACCCGAGGAGGCGCCGACGGCATTCAGGAACGACTTTGCCGCCGTGTTGAGCAAAGTGGTCGGATCGGTCGCTCCGGTGTCCAGTGCGGCAACCGCATCGCGCGCCGCGGAAAATCCAAGCTCCATCGCAATGCCGTGGTCGGCATCGCCGATAACCCCGTCAAGCGCGCACAGCCGGTCTCTGTCGGCTGACATGGCGGTTGCGATCGTTGCGAACATCGCAACAAGGCGGGCGGTGTCGATTGTCGTCATATCTTTGTCCTTGACGAGGAGCAGGTTCAGCCGGCGCGAAACATGGCGCAGTCGCAAGGGTGGTCCAGCATCGTCTGCAACTCGCCGTCCAGCCGATGCAGCGTGATCGAAGCCCCAGCCATTTCCAGCGAGGTGCAGTAGTTGCCGACCCAGCTTGCGTGAATGGACACACCGATCTCATCGAGCCTCTGCTTCACACGCCGGTTCATGATGTAGAGTTCCATCAGCGGCGTCGAGCCGAGCGAGTTGACGAGCACCGCGACCTTGTCGCCGCGCGTCGGCGCCATCTCGCTGAGGATCCTGTCCAGCATATCGTCGGTGATCTCGTCGGCTGTTTTCAACTTTTCGCGCGCGATGCCGGGCTCGCCGTGGATACCCATGCCGATCTCCATCTCGTCCGGGCCGATCTCGAAATTCGGCCGGCGGGTCTGTGGCAGCGAGCAAGGCGACAGCGCCACGCCCATGGTGAAAGTGTGGTCGTTGGCCTTGCCGGCGATGCGCTCGCATTCGTCGAAGGACAGCATCTTGTCGCAGGCGGCGCCTGCCGCCTTGAAGATGAAGAAATTGCCGGCGACGCCGCGCCTTTTGTGCCGCTGGTCACGTGGTGCCGAGGCGACGTCGTCGGTGCTCAGCACCGTGCGCACCTCGATGTCGTCCATGGCAGCCATCTCGGCGGCCATGTCGAAATTCATCACGTCGCCGGCATAGTTGCCGTACATGAACAGCACGCCGGCGCCGCCGCTGACTGCCTTGGCGCATTCGAGGATCGGATCAGGCGGCGGCGAGGCGAAGACATTGCCGATGGCCGCCGCGTCGGCCAGCCCCTTGCCGACGAAGCCGAGAAAGCTCGGCTCATGACCCGAGCCGCCGCCAATGACGAGGCCCACCTTGCCCTGGCGCGGTCCGTCGCGGGCGATGATGGAGCGTGGACTGCCGTCCACGCTTTTGAGATGGCGGGGATGCGCGGCGAGAATGCCTTCCAGCATCTCGTCGACGGCTCGGTTGCCGTCGTTGATGATCTTCTTGGTCTGCACCCGCATCCTCCCGATTTCGGCATTTTCGCAGATACTACCGGGTGTTACCGGGATTTCCACCCGGCAAGGAGCATTTCGTGCCTAGAGGCCGGCACCTGGACGCAGCGTCGGCCGTTTCAATCGCCGAGGCCGTCGCGAATGGCTGAGAAATAGCGATCGGTTCCGACCTGGCCGCCCTTGAGCGCAACCTCCAGTCCGTCGATCGCCTTGACGCGTGAATGGGCAACGCAAAGCGGGGACCCCGGCGAAGCGGGCAGCGGCATGCGAATTGTCAGGGCATCGACACCCATCCCGCCGAGTGCGTGGCTCGACGTGTCGCCGCCGGCAATGACCACGCGCCGCAGGCTCTGTTCGATCGTCAGGCTGCGAAGGATTTCTCCGAGGCCGCGGCCAAGCTCGTGGCGGGCGCCTTCTTGTCGGTCGATTTCGGCGCCCCTGTCGGCAGTGGGGCCAAGCGCGGTGTAGAGGATGACGCTGCGCCCGGCTTGCAGACTGGCACGGCCGCTTGCCGTTGCGCGTGCGATCGCCTTCTCCGACGCCTGCGAAACCAGCTCGACAGGGTCAACCTCGATGCCGTCGAAGCCGTCGGTCAGGGCATGCCGGATCTGCCGTTCGGTGGTCGGCGAGCAGCTGCCCGACACGACGGCTATCCGCTCGGCTGTGCCCGGCGGCGTGAAGCCTTGCCCCGCGCTGACGATACCATTCGACGCCCATTCGGCCAGCAACGCATACTCGACCCCGGACGAGCCGACGACAAAAGAACCGCCCGGCTTGCGAACGCGCCACAGCTCCTTGCCGGCCAGGGCCTGCGTTTCCAGATTGTCGACATCGACAAGCACGATGGCGGTGCCGTTTCCGGTCAGGCGGTCGAAGGCCACCGACCGCGACGCGGACTGCAGCGTTGCGAGGTCGACCAGCCCGGAGCTCAGCGCCGTCTGCCGCGACAGATGGATCAGCAGATCGGATTCATCCATCGGCGTCGTCGGATGGCGGCTCATCACCGGGTGACGGTCGATGCGGAAATATTGGTCGCGATAGGCGGCGAACAGATGGCCGAAGGCGGTGTAGCGCTTGAGCTGTGGCGCACCGACCAGCAGCGGCACGCTGTCCTGCGCGAACACCGCGCGGCCGATCTCGATCGCTCGGCCGATGCTGCCGATCGTCGGGCTGGAATCGAAAGTCGAGCAGACCTTGTAGTGGCAGATCGCGGCTTTCAGCGTCTTCAGCCAGGCGAAGGCTTCGCGCAGATGCGTGTCCATCCACTGCGGCGTCTCGCTGCGGCTGGTGCCGGCCAGTCCGATCACCTGGCAATGCGCGAATCGCGACAGCAAGGCCGCGTCCGGCTGGCGCATGAACAGCACGGTCGGCACGCCGCCGAGTTCTAGCGCCTCCATGACATCGGTCGAGCCGGTCAGATCGTCGCCATAATAGCTGAGAAGCAGGTCCTGCATGGCCTCAGGCTGCCTTGCCGTCGCCGAATTTTTCGATCGACCGTGCCAGTTCGGGATGGCTCAAGGCGAAGTCCGCCAGCGGAATGCCGTCGACGGCTGCTTGCCAGGCCTGCTGCACGGCACGCACGCCGGCGCCCGGTCCGTCGGGGTGGCTGACGATGCCGCCGCCGCAGAGATAGAGAAGATCGACCGTGCGTCCGGTCCGCGCATATGTCTCGGGCGCCTGGCCGCCCCACTGGCCGGAGCCCGCCACCGGTAAGGCGCAGTCCTCGGGCGAGAAGATCGGTGTCGTCACTGCCTTGAACGACTCGACGAAAGAGTCATCCGGCTCCCAGTATTTTGAGGCGATGCCGTTGATCTGGAACTGGTCGACACCGAGCAGCCGCCAGAATTGTTGCCAGACCTTGAAGTCCATGCCGAGGCCCGGATGGCGAGTGAGGATGTCCCAGCCGTTGCGATGGGCGTGTAGCACCAGCCTGGAGCGTTTTCTCAGGAACGTCATGCCGCCAAAACCGATCGAATTGATGTTCACCACCGCGCAGTTGCCGCCGGCCTTCGCCACCAGATCGTGGTTGCGCATCATCTCGTCCGGGTCGGCATGCGAGATGCCGAAGGCATACATCACCTTCTTGCCGGTCTTCTGCTCATGATCGAGGATGAGCGGCATGATCGCCTTCACCCGTTCCGACAGGGGCGAGTAGGCGGGGCTCATCAGCTTTTCATCATCCTTGATGAAATCGACGCCGGCGGCGATCAGTTCCGCCACCATTGCCGCCGTCTCGTGCGGCCGCAGCCCGAGCGCCGGCTTGACGATCGTGCCGATGATCGCGCGGCCCGTCACACCGGTCAGCCGGCGGCTGCCGGCGACACCGAACTGTGGGCCGGGATGCGCGCCGCGAAAATCCTCCGGCAGCTTCATGTCGACGACGCGAATGCCGGTGAGGCCCTTGATCGAATAGGTGCCGCCAATGGCGATCGTCATCAGCGCTGAAAGGTCGGTGCCGATGGCATCGAACGGAAAGGCGATGTCGACGTCGGCGCGTTTGAACGGCCCGCTACCGTCATCGGGAAGCGACGGCCGCTCGGCATTGGGCAAGTGCCGGATCGCCAGCACGCGCGCCGCCACCCGGGCCTTCAGCTCCTCGGTCTCGCCGGGCAGCGCGACGAAGGTGCCGGTCGACTGGTCGCTGGCGATCTTGGCCGCCAGCGCTTCGATGCTTCCAGGCGTTTCGATGCGATAGGTGAGGGTGATCATGGTCTGCTGTCTCAGGCCGAGGCGTTCGAAAAAGGTTCACGGTGTTTTAAATCTGGTATAATGAGTACATAAGTATTGCAAGGCATATCCGGCTGGAAGTTTTAGGCAGGTCGTCAGATGGCAATTTCCAGGAAATGTGGCGGCAGTGTTAGATAGGGCCGGGTCAAGGGAGTGATTCGCGACGATGAACCGTTCGGAACCGATTGTCCGGCGCAAGCTTTCCGACGAGGTCTTCTTGCGACTGAAGCGCCTGATCACCAGCGGCGAGCTGATGCCGGGCGACGACATGCCGTCGGAGCGTGAGTTGATGGAGCGCTTCGAGGTCGGCCGACCGGCGATCCGCGAGGCGATGCAGGCGCTGAGCAATATGGGCCTTGTCGCGATCTCGCATGGCGAACGCGCCAAGGTGCTGCAGCTCACGGCAAAGTCGATCATCAAGCAGGTCGATGGCGCCGCCAAGATCATCCTGTCGTCATCGAAAGACACGCTGGAGCACCTGAAGACCGCGCGCATCTTCTTCGAGCGCGGCATGGTCAGGGAAGCCGCCGAAAAGGCCACCGCCGAGGATGTGCAGCGGCTGCGGGCCACCGTTGCAGAACAGCGCGGCTTTCGTGGCAACTCCGAAGCCTTCATCTCCGCCGACATGAAGTTCCATACCCAGATCGCCGCGATCTCCGGCAACCCGATCTATGTCGCCGTCAGCGAGGCGATGTTGGGCTGGCTGAAGGAGTATCACACCGAAATGCTGATCTGGACCGGCAAGGAACAGTTCACGCTGACCGAGCATGAAGAGATCATCGGCCGCATCGAGAAGATGGATGCGGACGGCGCCGAAAAGGCGATGATCAAGCACCTCGAGCGCTCGCGCGCGCTCTATGTGATGAACTCCGAAAAGTAATTTCAGCCGAGCCGGGTGATCGCATAAGGCGTCATCACGAGATGGTCTGGGCCAAGCGTTGAAATGTCTACCTGCACGTCGTCAGCCGTCAGGTTCGCCAGCCACACGACCGTCTTGCCCGAGGCCGAGCGTCCGGCCAGCGCCAGCACTCTGGTCTCATCGCTCGTCCTTGCCGGCAAATGCGCAAGGCCGGCCAGTTCGCAAAGCCCCTTGATAGCCCTGAAGAGCGGCCGGGGTGATCGTTCCGCGACGGGTTCTCCGGATGACGCCAGCACGCCGAACGGTCCGGTGAAGCTGGAGAGCGTCAGCATCTCCAGTCCAGCAGGCGCGACACGTGCGGCATAGCCGATCGTCCACGCCGCGGCGAACAGGCCGGTATGGCGAGGATCGCTGTCGGCCATGGCGATGCGCTGTCTTCCGGGATTGGGCTTGGTCGCGCCGCCATAGGGGTTCTGCCGCATGGCGATGGTCGATGGTCCGATCCGGTATGGCTTCGCCCCGAAGATCGCCCGTGCGGATTGGGTGATGAAAGGCAGCGCCTCCAGCGACTGCATGATGCTGAGATCGTCGGCGGCATGCACGATCGGACAGGTGCAATGGGTGACGAAATCGAGCCGGTCTGCCGGCACGCGCTTGCGGTTGAGTTCGGTGAAATAGCTGAACATGCCGCCACCGAGGCGGATGTCGGGGAAGGCGCGCCGCGCCGCCGCATAAACGTCGTCGAGCGGCGGACAGTCCGGCCACGCGCTGCCCGGCGGCGTCGACTGCCGGTCGACCGAGGGCGACACGGCAATAGCCGAGAGTTTCAGCCCGGCCTCGCGTACGAGCCCGGCGACGCCTGACAATTCGGCGTCAAGATCGCCAGCGCAGGTAACAACGCATTCGAGGGACGTTTCAGCTGGGTAGGCATTTGCGAGCCGGGCGAAAGCGCGCAAAGCATCGAGCCCGTGGCCGCGCGTCGGATCGTAGTGAAACAGCAGTTGTTGTGGGCCGAGTGTCGACAACGTGGAAAGGTTCGCCAGTGCCGTCTCGACATCCTCGGGATAGATGACCACGCCGACATCGGGCAGCCGTGGTCCGGCCTCGCCGAGCTCGACGCGGACCGCTTCGCTGGCCACGGCGGCAGCCAGTGCTTTGCCTTCACCTGCGATGCGCAGGCTGATCGTTTGGCGCAGGGGCAGGCCGGCCGGCAGCGCATAGGGCCATGGCAGCGCCAGCGGCCGCACATAGGTCTTGTAGGAGGCGTCCGACCAGTTGCGCTGGTCCTCCATTTCGAAAGTATCGCCTTCCATCCGGCATTCAGCGGTGACACCAGGTCGAACCTGATGCGTGATGGCGCGGATATCCTTGAAAGGCTGCCAGGGGTCGATCAGTTCGGGAAGCTTTGTTGCCACCACGTTGCCGTCTGTATGCTCGACCGTGACCAGGCTGCCGGCGAGGTTGGCGATCGGGTGCAGGATGCAGAAGCCGCAGCGGTTGGTTTCGAAATCGCTTTCGGGGAGGGCGCTGACGTCGAAGACCAGACGGCCGTCGGCGGAGCCTTTGATGGTGGCGCGGAAGCCGAGCCGGCTTCCATCGAGGGCCACACAGCTTGCCGAATAGCTGACTGAAAAAGCGTTGGCACCCTGGTCGATGATAAGGTCCGTCAACGCCGGCTCATAAGTGCCCCAGTCGCGGTCGCGGACGATATAGGCGATGGCGCGCAGCACTTCGGTGCCGCCATGGCGGATGGTGCGCAGATTGCCGTTGACGAAGTCGGCGCTGAGCGCGCCGGCGCGCAGCCTGACCGGCTCGGCCTCGACCGTACGCGTGCCGTAGAGGAGGAAGGCGTCGGCCGTCATGTCAGCAAGGCGTCGAGTTGCACCGGCTCGCGGCTCGCAGCACCGGCATAGGCGGCCTCGACCAGCGCGAACGTTTTGAGGTTGTCGGCGCCTGAGGTCGCCGGTTCGATGCCTTTTGCCAGGCAGTCTACCCAGTGCTGCTGGATGGCGACGACGCTTTCCTGGATGTTGTGCCATGGCCGCGACGCCCAAGGCAGTAGCGGCGGCGAGACGTCGGTAACGGCCGTGCCGTTCTTGCCAGTGACGGTCAGCCGGTATCCCTGCGCCAGCCGGATCGTGCCGTCGCTGCCGTCGATCTCGATCAGCGTCTCGGGAAACGGCTCCGTGGCGAGCTTCGTCGCGTAACTGCAGTCGACCACCGAGGTGGCACCGCTGTTGTGATCCATCAGCATCGTCGCGACGTCCTCGCCCGCGATACCGGGATTTACGCGGGCGGTTCGCGTTGTGATGGTCGAGACGTCGCCGAGCAGGAAGCGGGCGATGTCGAGGCTATGGATGCCGAGGTCCTCGATGATGAAGCGCTTTCCCGTCGCCAGATAGGGCTGGCCGGAAAACACGTCATAGGCGGAGCGGAAGGAGATGCGCCCGAAGAAAGGCGTGCCGATCTCGCCGCTGTCGAGCACGGCGCGCACCGCCTGGATCGGCGACTGCCAGCGAAAATTCTCATGCACCATCAGCGGCACGCCGGCCTGCGCGCATGCCCTGACCATCGCCTTGGCGTCGGCAAGCGTCGGCGCGAACGGCTTTTGGCAGATCACCGGAACGCGATGGGTGGCCGCCATTTCAACAAGCGGGCGATGGCTCGGCGCGGTGGTGGCGATATCGACGAAGTCGAGGCTTTCGCCGGCAAAAAGTTCCGCCGCATCGGTATAGCGCTTCGCAATGCCGAACTGGTCGCCGACGATCTTGAGCCGTTCCGGATCACGGTCGCAGATGACGGCGATCGCGGCGCCCGCTATGTCGCGCCAGGCATGCATCTGGTTGACGGCAAAGAAGCCGCAGCCGATCAGTGCTCCCCGCAACTCCGCCATGCTCAGCCCGCCTTTGCCATCTGCATCAGCGTGACCCGGCTCTGCAGCCGGCGCTGTGCCTGGTCGACGACGACGGCGACGATGATGACGAGGCCCTTGATCACCATCTGCCAGAACGAACTCACACCCATCATCACCAATCCGTCCGAAAGAATGCCGATGACGAAGGCGCCGACGATGGTGCCGCCGATCGTGCCGCGGCCGCCCGACATCGAGGTGCCGCCGAGCACCGCCGCCGCAATCGCGTTCAGCTCGAAACTCTCGCCCGTTGCCGGATGCGAGGCCATCAGCTCGGACGAGATGATCAGGCCGACGATCGCCGCGCAGAAACCGGAGAACATATAGACGAACATCTTCACCATGTTGACACGGACGCCCGAAATCCGCGACGCCCGTTCATTGCCGCCGACGGCGAAGATGTGGCGGCCGAGGGGCGTGTACTTGGCCAGATAGGCGGCCCCCAGCGCAACGACGATCAGGATCCAGATCGCCACCGGCAGGCCAAGCAGCCGGCCGGCGCCGAGGAAGCCGAAACCGGTGGTGCCCAGTTCCGGCTTGCCGACGAGGTTGGGGAAGGTGCGGCCATCCGACGACAGCAGCGCCAGGCCACGCGCGACATAGAGCACGCCGAGCGTGGCGATGAACGGCGCGACGTTCAGCCTGGTGATCAGCAATCCGTTGACGGCGCCGATCAATATGCCGACGGCAAGCGTGATCAGCGCGATCTCGAAGACGTTGAAATAGATCGTGTAGCCGACCTGCAGGTCGATGCCGTTGAGCACG
>NZ_RZQG01000329.1:0-6110 GCF_003998635.1 Mesorhizobium sp. M7D.F.Ca.US.004.03.1.1 | reverse complement strand
ATGCGGTAGCCGGCGGAGGTGATGACGTCGTCGGCGCGGCCTATGAAGCTGATCGAACCATCGGGCTCGAACTCGACCGTGTCGCCGGTGCGGTAGAAGCCGCCGGCTATGGCCGGGGTTTCGGCCTGGTGATAGCCGCCGAACCAGCGCAGCGGCGAGTTGGCGATGTCGACGGCGAGGATGCCGGGCTGGTTGGGGCCAAGCTCCTGGCCCGCTTCGTCGAGCACGACGATGCGGTAGCCCGGCATGGCAAAGCCGGCCGAGCCGTGGCGCACGGGGTGCGACAGGCCGTGATGGTTGTTGACCATCATGCCGTTCTCGGTCTGGCCGTAATGGTCATGGATCGGGGCGGTGAGATGGGCGTCGAACCAGCGGATCACTTCCGGGTTGAGCGGCTCGCCGGCGCTGCTCACCACGCGCAGCCGGCCCTTGACGCGGGCAGCTGCCTCGGGTCCTTCGGCCAGCAGCAGACGGAAGGCGGTGGGCGAACCGGCAAGGCTGGTGACGCCGAGGCGCTCGATGATGTCGTAGGTGCTCTTGGCGGTGAAGGCGCCCTCATTGAAGGTCGTGGCGATGCCGAGCAGCAGGGGACCCGTGATGGCGTAGTAGAGGCCGTAGGCCCAGCCGGGATCGGCGATGTTCCAAAAGACGTCGTCGGGCCTCAGGCCGATGGCATCGCGCATATAGGCGCCAAAAGCCATCAGCGCACTGAGCGGCACCGGCACGCCCTTGGGGAACCCTGTCGTGCCCGAGGTCGACATCATCATGAACAAATCGTCGCCCCTGCGCATCACCGGCTGGCACTCGGGTGAGGCGGCGGCGAACGCAGCGCGGAAGTCGATGTCTTCAGCCGGCAAGGCTTCGCCGGGGGCAAGGATGGTCGCGACCTCGGGGCAATCCTCCACCTCGTCGAGCTTGCCGCGATTGGCTGTGTTGGTGACGACGAGCTTGGCGCTACTGGTCTTCAGCCGGTGGTCGATGGCCTTCGGTCCGAAGGCGGTGAAGAGCGGCTGGTAGACCGCGCCGATGCGCCAGGTGCCGAGGATGAGCGCCACCAGTTCGGGAATGCGCGGCAGCATGCCGGCGACGACGTCGCCGCGGCCGACGCCGGCCTGTTTGAGGACATTGCCGACGCGCGCGGACATGTCCTTGAGGTCATCGAAGGTGAATTCCCGCAGTTCTCCACCGGCGGAGATGGCGCGCAACGCCAGCCGGTTTTGCCCGGTGTGGCGATCGCAGCATTCGATGCAGGCATTGATGCCCGTGGCGGGATCACCCTGAAGTTTTGCGATCTCATCCTCGATACGAAAGTGCGCAATGGCATCGGTGTAGCGCGGCGGCGGCGCCGGTGTCTTGGTCATGGCAGTCCTCCCTGGCGCCGCCGCATCTTCCCCATGCGGCGCTGTCGCGTGTGAGCTTGCCTGAAATTGCTGGCGTGGTCGATGCGGCGAAAGTTGGTGGGCGGCAAGGTTGGCGCGAAGGATCACAGCGCTGACAATCTGCGGCAATGCACGTGGTTGACGCGCCCGCCCATCCGGCCGATAGCACCGCCAGAATTGCCCCGAGAAACTCCGATGCCTTCAGACACCAACCTCCACGATGCGCCCGCCGACCCCGACACTGCCTGGCAGGCCGACGTCCGCGCCGGCGTGCGCCATGTGCGCGATCTCGCCTCCCTGCCGCTGTCGCCGGCCGAGCGCGCGGCGGCTCAAGCCGCGGCGGCGAACCACAAGGTGCGCATTCCCAAAGCCTATCTCGACCTGATCGACTGGAACGACCCCGTCGACCCGATCCGGGCGCAGGTCATCCCGTCGCCGGGCGAACTGGAGCAGGCGGACGGCGAGCTCGACGACCCGATCGCCGACCATGACTTCAGCCCGGTGCCGCGATTGACGCATCGCCATGCCGACCGGGTGCTGTTGTTCCCGACCTATCAATGCGCGGTCTATTGCCGGTTCTGCTTCCGCAAGGAATCGCTGACCTCGATCGGCCGTGGCTATACGCGCGAGGCGCTGGAACCGGCGCTGGCCTATATATCGGACCATCCCGAAATCCGCGAGGTGATCCTGACCGGCGGCGATCCGCTGTCGCTGCCCGACAAGGCACTGGCCGAAATCCTCGCGCGCATCGAAGCGATCCCGCATGTGCGTCTGCTGCGCATCCACACGCGCGTTCCGGTGGCGCTGCCGTCGCGCATCACGTCTGGGCTGGTCGCGGCCCTGCAGGGTCGGCTGATGGTCACCGTGGTCACCCATTTCAACCACGCGCGCGAGATCACATCCGCGACCGAGATGGCCTGCCGCACGCTGCGCCATGCCGGCTTCGTGCTGCTCAACCAGAGCGTTCTGCTCAAGGGCGTCAACGACATGGTCGAGGTGCTGGAGGAGCTCTGCCGCGAGCTAATGTATCGGCTCGGCGTCAAACCCTATTACCTCCACCATGGCGACCTCGCGCGCGGCATGGCGCACAGGCGCACGACGATTGCGCAGGGCCAGGCGCTGGCCGGCGCGCTGCGGGCACGGCTGTCGGGTATCTGCAACCCCGTCTATGTGCTCGACCTCCCGGAAGGCGGCGGCAAGGTGCCGATCGGGCCTTGCTATGTCGAGGCGCGGGACGGGGAGAACTGGCGGCTGCGCGGGCTCGACGGCGAGGTGAGGGACTATACGGAAATTGTTGGCGAATAGGGCTGCGCGCTATCGCGCATCTCCATCGATAAACGCCAACACGACCACACGCGGGGCAACGCAATAGGCGAGGCTGGCTTTGCGGCCTGTCGTCGTCGTCGCGTGGCCTGCGTTCAAGTCGACGGTGATGTCCTCATAGCCCAGCACCTCGCGATCGAGCGGATAGACGGCCTTGTAGACGGCTTCCTTGGCGGCAAAGAGGATGCGGCCGGCAAGATGCCGGTCCGCGGCCTCTATCCTGTCTGAAGGGATTGCAACGAGCGCGAAGATGTCGTCGGGGAGAGGCTGCGCGGGCTCGACGTCGATGCCCAGTGAACGGATGTGGCCAACGGGCGCAACCGTCGCCACGGCCATTTCGTCGTCGTGAGCCAGCGATCCCGTTATCCCCTCGGGCCAGACCGGCGCGCCCGCTGGCGCGCGCAGGATGGCGACGTCGTTGACGCCAAGTTCTGTCAACAACCCGTGCGCGATCAAGCGCGCTGCTCCGCTGGCCCGCCGCATGGCCGGCTGATGCGCGGGGATGGAATGCGCTTCCTTGGGCAAGAGATGGGCCTCGTCGCCGTCGCTTATGACCCGGCATCCGACCCGGACACTGGCGGGCGCGATGGCGATCATCGCCTGCAGCAGGGATGTTTGCGCAAGCGCGATTTCGGGGGAGGGCGTCACAGATCGCTCATCCCTGCGACAAGGCCGAGGACCGCGATCATTTCTCCGTCCTCGTCGATGCCTTGTTCCACGAAGCCGGCGGCGCGATAGAGGTGGCGTGCGGCCTCATTCTCGGGCTCGTAGCAGATCGAAACCTCGCGCACATGGGCGAGATTGCCGATCTCGTCGAGCAAGGCGCGCAATGCAGCCTTGCCATAGCCTTTGCCTTGCTGGGCGCGGTCGATCATGAAGCGGTAGACCAGCGCCTCGTCTTCCGACGCATCGTACATCAGGAACCCGACGATACGGGTCCCGGCCATTATGACGCGCGGCCGCGCGTCTTCGTCGGTTTCGGCTTCTTCCAGCGACTCCGCATTGCTGGCGACGAAATCCATCTGCTCCGGAGCAAGCTCCAGGGCCGCGACCAGGGCACGGTTGGCCCCGGTCACGGAAACGAGACGGATGTCCGCGCTCTTCAAGCCGATGCCTTCTTCAAGCCGAAGCCCGGGAGCCATCGTCGGTGATCGGCTCGACGAAGCGATGCAGCTTGGCCGGGTTGCCGCGCCATATGGAGTAGGGCTCCAGCTCTTCACCCTTCATCACGAAGGAATCGACATCGGCCACCGAGCCTTCGCCCATCACGACGCCGTAGTGGACAAAGGCTGAAGGCCCGAGCGTGCAGCCATTGCCGATGCGGATGTAATCGGACTTGAACGCGCCTTCCTCCAGCGAATGGGCCTGGATGACGCAGCCCTCGTTGAGGGTGACGTCGTCGCCGATCTCGACCAGCGAGCGCTCGGTCAGGTTGCTGCCGCCGTCATAGACGCGCTTGCCGACCTTGACGCCGAGCAGGCGCAGGATCATCGGCCGGAACGGCGTGCCGCTGAACAGGCGCACGATCGGCGAATCCGCGAGCTTCCAGTGGCGTTCGTGGCGCCAGAACGCGACGTCGTAGATCGTCGTCATTTGCGGCTTCAACCGGCCAAAACCAAGGCTGGCCCGCTCGACCAGGATGTAGAACGGAATGGTGATCGCCGAGGTCAGGAGCACGGCGACGAACAGCGCCACCTCAGCCCATTCGGTGTAGTAGTTCAGCGCCCGATCCCAGATCGCCAGCGTGGCGAACAGCATGACCCATTGCGTTGCGATGAACAGAAGGATCGTCACCAGGTTGTGGCGGTTCTTGTGCCGGATGCGCTGGCGCCGGTCAGCCTCGTCGACGCCAGCGATGAGTTCCTTGTCGCGGTTGACCATGCGCGGGATTTCAAAGGCAGGCGAACCGAGAAGCCCGACATTCTCGCGCAACGGCCCATCGATGGGGATCATCACCTTGGTGCCGAGCAGGACGTTGTCGCCGGTGCGCCCGTCCGGCGGATAGTAGATGTTGTTGCCGAGATAGTTGCGCTCGCCGATGCGCGTCGGCTCGAGCCGGAAGGCGGAGGCGGATTTGTGCATGTTGATCATGAACAATCCGTCCGACACCATGGTCTCGGTGCCGATCTCGCACAGAAGCGGGTTTTCGTGCTGCTGGTTGCTGCCGAAGTTGGAACCTGTCTGCACCACCTTGTTGAGGTTCCAGCCGATGGCGCTGATATAGTGCACGATCGCCGAGCTGTCGCCGAACAGGAGGCCGAGCACGCGGGAGTTGCTGGTGAATTCGGCGGCGGTCTGCAGCCAGTAGCGGAAGCCGTAAAGCGTGTAGGTGCGGCCGGGTTTCAACAGCAAGCTGACCAGGCGCGGCACCAGCGTCGCTGCCAGGAAGGCCACCGCGATATAGCCGAAAAGCGTGACCGTGGTGCCGATCGCGACAAGGCCGATTGTCTCCTGATAGTCGTCGCCGACATTCTCCCAATAGCTGTGGAACAGCAGCGGCAGCGGGATGACAACGGCAAACAGCCCGATCAGCTGGACCGCTTCGAAGAGGAAGCGGCGGATGTTGGAAGGATCGACATTGCGCACCTTGCAATAGTCGGCCGTGGTCGGCACGGCCGGCGACCCATGCCAGTGTTCACCGTCCGGGATGCTTTGCCCGCGCAGCAGCGCGGACGCATGGCCGAGCTGGGCGCCGTTGCCGATCGCGGTGTCGATGTCGAGCGTTGAACCCACACCCACGAAGGCATCGCGGCCGATGGAGAGCGGACCCATATGGATGTAGCCGGACTGCGCGCGAAAGCCGAGAATCAGCGATTCCTTGCGCAGGATGGTGTTGGCGCCAATTGAAATCAGATCCGTGCAGACGGGTACGGATTTGGATTCGATGACCGCGTTTTTCCCGATCCTGGTGCCCAGAAGCTGCAGATAGAAGCTGTAGAGCGGGCTGCCGCGGAACAGGACGACGGGCGCGGTGCGGATCAGTGTCTTGACGATCCAGAAGCGATAGTAGCGCAGGCCCCAGATGGGAAAGGCCTCTGCCTTCCAGCGGCCGATGAGCACCCATTTCGCAAGGACGGCGAAGCCCGTCATGCCGAAGAACACGCCGGTCGAGAGCACCACGCACCTGATATAGAGCTGCAGCGGATCGTCGAGCGCGTCATACATCCAGTTGAGGCCGCCATTGATCGCCCACAAAGCGACATAGCTGTAGAGCCCGTAGAACAGCAGCTGCGCGGCGCCGCAGGTCCAGTAGGCAAAATTCGAGGCCCGGCGGGTGAGGACAGGCTCATTGGTGGCCGTTGTCATCTCCTCCGCCCCGCCCAGATGGAGCGCCAGGCGCGCCACGGTCGGATGCAGATAGATGTCGCGCATCGACGCCGTCGCCCATTCCTTCCTGGTGCGTACGCG
>NZ_RZQG01000328.1:4489-6121 GCF_003998635.1 Mesorhizobium sp. M7D.F.Ca.US.004.03.1.1 | reverse complement strand
CAACCCGCTCCACCGCCTGCAAGACAGGCACCCGCATCGCAGCCGGTGAACACCGCGCCACCCGCCCGCCCGCGCCAAATAGCGCCGGCACCTGCACCCGCGCCAAAGCCGGCGGTGCAAAGCTACCAGCCGACCAATATCACGCCGCTGCCCGCCTATGGCTCGGCCAATGCCAATGTCGTCCGGCACGCGCCACCGCCTCCACCTGTGCAGGACAGCATCGACGACACGCTGATGAGGGAACTCGAAGTGTCGCTCGACCAGCCCCGTTCGGGCGGCCCGGTGGGCAAACCGGTGGCGAAGGCGCCGCAGTCGCTCGACGATGAAATGACCAAGCTTCTCGGCGAACTTTCCAGCCAGAAGCGATAAGCGGCCGCTGAGGCGCTACTCAACGCGAAAATCGTAGCCGGTTCGGCTGCCGAACCACCTTTTGGAAGGCCCATGCGTCGAGGGCTTGCGGATTCGTGCGCCCTGAACGGTAAATGCCCGCCAAAAATGGCCGGGGAAAACCGGCCATTCAAATCAACGTCGCTCATGGACGGCTGGTCGTACGCTGCCGGCCCTGGTCTTTAGTCGTCGCGGTAGACTTTTTCGCGGCGCTCATGCCGCTCCTGCGCCTCGATCGACAACGTCGCGATCGGACGCGCATCGAGCCGCTTCAGCGCGATGGGCTCGCCGGTTTCCTCGCAATAGCCGTAGGTGCCTTCGTCGATGCGCTGCAGAGCGGAATCGATCTTTGCAATGAGCTTTCGCTGACGATCGCGGGCCCTGAGTTCGATGGCGCGATCGGTTTCCGAAGAGGCGCGATCAGCCAGATCGGGGTGGTTGGCGTTTTCTTGCTGCAGGATTTCCAGTGTTTCGCGCGCTTCGCGCAGTATGTCATTCTTCCAGGTGACGAGCTTTGAGCGGAAGTAGGATTTCTGCCGCTCGTTCATGAACGGCTCGTCTTCGGAGGGTACGTAATCGGCGGTAACGATGTCGTTCATTCGACTCACCCAAACTGCCCCAAATTTCGCGCCTATATATTCGTCGCCCGACGCCTGCACAAGCGCAATCGGCCGCTGTCTCACGCAATTGTTAATGTGCACCGGCGCGCGCCTTTGCAGCAGCATACGGTCGCTTTGGTACCAAACTACGCTGCGACACTTTCGATCCGACGAAACATGCTTTCCGAAGATCGACCGTGATCTTCGGGCCGATGCACAGGCGCCTTTTGCGGCGCCGCAGCATGGTGATTCGCTGTGTTCGAAGAACACGGGCCATTGTGCGCGACGCCGTTCTCGTGGCTAATCCTGGAAGGCTTCGGCATTCGGAGGTTGGGTGAGCAGGCTTTATCTGTTGCGACATGCCAAGGCTGGCTGGGCGCTGCCCGGCGTACGCGATTTCGATCGCCCGCTCGATGCATCCGGCCGCGCCGATGCCGAAAGGATGGGCGCCGCCATGCGCTCCCGCTGCTATGTTCCGGACCTGACGCTGTGCTCCAATGCCAAACGCGCCAAGGAGACGCTGGAAGGCCTGGCCGGCCAGACCGACACCGGTCGGGTCCTGTTCTTCGACACGCTCTACAGCGCGGACGCGGCCGGTTACCTCCACCTTATCAGGGACAATGGCGGGGCGGGGTCATTGCTGGTC
>NZ_RZQG01000328.1:0-4479 GCF_003998635.1 Mesorhizobium sp. M7D.F.Ca.US.004.03.1.1 | reverse complement strand
GTCATCGGCCACAACCCGATGACGGAAGATCTCGCTATGGCAGTTTCGGGCGACGGCGACGAGACGGCGCGGGCCACGCTCAACCACGGGTTCCCGACCTCGGGCCTGGCGGTCGTCCGCTTCGACGATGACCTCGCAAAAGCCGCCCAGGGCACCGGCTATCTCGAAGCGTTCCTGACGCCGACCGATCTCTGAAGCCATTTCAAAGCCCTGATACAGAGCCTATATCGGACGGACCGAAGTCCGAGAGAGCATATTTTGGCATCATCGCTGACCACCTTCACCGACGAGGCGAGGATTGCCCTCGACACACTATCGGGCCGCGCCACCGGGCTTTTTTCCCCATCGCTGCGCCTCGGCGTGACCGGATTGTCCCGCGCCGGCAAGACGGTGTTCATATCGGCCCTTGTCCATAATTTGATCCATGGCGGGCGCCTGCCGCTGTTCGAGGCGCAGAAATCGGGGCGTATCGCCCGCGCCTTCCTCGAGCAGCAGCCGGACGACGCCGTGCCGCGCTTCCAGTACGAGGATCACATCGCCGCCCTGGTCAACGACCGTGCCTGGCCCGATTCGACGCGCGCCATTTCGGAACTGCGGCTGACCATCGAATATGAATCGGCCTCCGGCTGGAGCCGCATGTTTTCCTCAGGCAGACTGTCGGTCGATATCGTCGATTATCCCGGCGAATGGCTGCTCGATCTGCCGCTGCTCGGCAAATCCTTCGCCGACTTTTCGCATGAAGCCTTCGAAATGGCCGTTCTGCCGGTGCGCGAGGACCTGTCGCAGGCCTGGCGGGCGCTGTCGGCGGAGATCGACCCGAACGCCGACGCAGACGAGATGACGGCGCGCCGCCTGGCGGAGAGCTTCGCCGCCTATCTGAAAGCGTGCAAGCTCGACGAGCGGGCGCTTTCGACCTTGCCGCCCGGCCGCTTCCTGATGCCGGGCGATCTCGAAGGCTCGCCGGCACTGACCTTCGCGCCCCTGGTTGGGATTGGCGACAAGCGTCCGCGCCCAGGGTCGCTGCACGCCATGATGGACAGGCGCTACGAGGCCTACAAGACGCATGTCGTCAAACCCTTCTTCCGCGAACACATCACCCGCCTCGATCGCCAGATTGTGCTGATCGACGCCATGCAGGCGCTGAACGCCGGCCCCGGCGCCATGGCCGACCTGGAGCGCGCGGTGACCGAGATCCTCAGCTGTTTCCGTCCCGGCCGGGGCAGCTTCCTCACCGATCTGTTCTCGCGGCGCATCGACCGCATACTTGTTGCCGCGACCAAGGCCGACCATCTGCACCACGAAAGCCATGACCGCCTGCAGGCGATCGTGCGACGGCTTGCCGACCGCGCCGTGGCACGGGCGAACTTCACCGGCGCCGATGTCGATGTGGTCGCCATGGCGGCGGTGCGTGCGACACGCGAAGGCACCGTCAAGCAGGGCCGGGAGACGCTTCCCGTCATCATCGGGACGCCGATCGCCGGTGAGAAGATCAACGGCGAAACCTTTGACGGAAAGACAGAGACAGCCATATTTCCCGGTGACTTACCGGAGAACATTGACGCGGTTTTCGATATTTCGGGAGCCGACCACAAGCAGGACTCCGCGGACCCGGCAATCCGTTTCGTCCGTTTCCGTCCACCAAAGCTCGAACGCACGGCCGAAGGCGTTACGCTGTCGCTGCCGCATATCAGGCTCGACCGTGCCTTGCAGTTCCTGATCGGAGACCATCTGGCATGACCGCGCCCCGCAAGCCGGCGGCATTCCGCATCGAGCCGGAAGCCCCACCGAGACAAGAAGCGCCGGGGACGCGCCACGCCCAGGCCGGTACCCGTGCCCAGGCCGACACCCAGCGCAAACCCCGCGCGATGAAGACCGATGTCGCGACCGTCATACCGGCGGAAGTCGACGTCTTCGACGAACCTGACATCATCGCCGCCGAGCCGCCACCGGCCATCGCCCCCAGGAAACGCTCGCTGCTCGGCAGCATCTTCTTCGGCGCCTTTGGCGTGCTGGTTTCGCTGGCTGTCGGCCTGTGGACCGATCAGCTCGTACGCGACCTCTTTGCGCGCGCCGAATGGCTGGGCTGGCTGGCCGCGGGCATGGCCGCCATCGCCGTGCTGGCGCTTGTGGTGATCCTGATTCGCGAGTTCCTGGCGATCGCCCGGCTCGCCGAGATCGAAAAGCTGCAGAAGCGGGCGCTCGATGCGATCGCCCGTGACGATCCCAAGGCGGCACGATCGGTCGTCGACGAATTGTCAGCCTTTGTCGCGGCCAAACCCGAGACCGCGGCCGGCCGGCGCGCGCTGGCCGAACTGCGCGGCGAAATCATCGACGGCGGCAATCTGGTGCGCCTGGCCGAAGCCGAAATCCTTGGACCACTCGATGCCAGGGCAAAGGTGATGATTCTCGAGGCTGCCAAACGCGTCTCACTGGTGACGGCGGTCAGTCCGCGCGCACTTGTCGATGTCGCCTATGTCGTGTTCGAGGCCGGGCGGCTCATCCGCCGCTTGTCGGAACTCTATGGCGGACGGCCGGGAACGCTGGGTTTCTTCCGCCTGGCGCGCAGCGTGCTGGCGCATCTGGCGGTCACCGGCTCGATCGCGGTCGGCGACAGTTTCGTCCAGCAGATCGTCGGCCACGGCCTGGCGGCGCGCCTTTCAGCCAAGCTTGGCGAGGGCGTCGTCAACGGCATGATGACGGCGCGCATCGGCATCGCGGCGATGGAGACGGCGCGCCCCCTGCCCTTCAGCGCCGCGAAGCGTCCCGGACTGGGCGATTTCCTCTCGGCGCTGACATCGTTTGCAACCAGGAAAGATGGTGAAACAACCCCGTCCGGCAAGTGAGCCGGGCTGGAGCGTTTGGACCTTCGGAATTGTTACCGGACTGCCTTGCGGCGGCCCCGTAGTGACGAAGCATTAACCAATCTTGTTCATGGTCAGACGGGTTCCAAACAGCCTCTTTGTTGCCGGGTGTCGTCGATGAAAAGCGTAATACTATCCAGCGTCCTGCCCCTGGCAACCGTGATCACAGCTCTCGTCGGCATTGCCGGAGCGGCGTCCGCGGCGGAACCGGACAAGCAATTCTTCCAGTCGGCCGAGGGCAAATGGATCGGTCCCGGCGAAATCGTCGCCGGCAAGTACAAGGGCACCAAGTTCAACTGCAGCTTCACCGGCTCGACGCCGGACGGCAAGGTCGGCATGTCGCTCGACGGCGGCTGCCGGGTCGGCATGTTCACCCAGCCGATGTCGGCCAAGATCGAGCGCAAGGGCCGCGAGGGCTACAAGGGCAGCTTCATGGGTGGCGCGACCGGTTCCGGCCTCGATATCATCGGCGGCAACGTCGTCGATCCCCACAAGGTGGTCTTCACCATAAACCGCAACCAGTTGCGCGGCGTCATGCAGGCCCGCATCCCCGACGACAATTCGATGACGGTGACCATTGCAGTGCGCGTCGACGACCAGTTGGTGCCGGTGATCGGCATGAGCCTGAAGCGCGTCGACGCCGTCGAAGTCGGCTCCATCGCGCCGAACTGAACAATCCAAAGAAAAAGGCGGCGACCCAATGGTCGCCGCCTCGTTTGAACCGGTAGAATCAGGCGCTTAGCCCTTGATCTCGAATCAGGGCGTTAGCCCTTGATCGCGGCCGTCACTTCGTCATACGCCTTGCAGGCATCGGCCAACGTCGTGGCGCCCTGATACTTGGTTGTCACCGCCTGGACCTTGGCGGTCAGATCAGCCGCCTTGGACGGGTCCTTGGTGATCGCCTCCTGCAGCGCGGCAGCCATGTCCTGCGCTTTCTTGGTCGCGATCTCCGCCGTGCACTCAGGCGCCTTCGAGCAAGCCGAACCGGCAAGCACCGCCAGGCCGACGGCAACAAACAAAAACTTCTTCATGTCAGTCATCTCCTCAAAAAGGGCGCGACTTGATCGTCGATCACCCTCCAATGGCCGAAGCCGAGCGTCCTTAGCCTTCGATTGTGGCAAGATGCAACGTATTCCCGGTGTCAACTTGTGTATCGCGCCTGCAACATCGCCAGCGATCCGGATTCGGGCTGTTCGATGCCCGCCGAAGCCCCTATCTTCGCCCCTTGGTCACATAAGCCCGAAATCGGAATCGGTCCTCAAACGAGCGGAATGGCGGCATGGCGGTAGCGGCATCGAGCAGCGATCTGGTTCAGGTGGTGGCGCTGCTTGCGGCCGGCGTCGTCGCCGTTCCGATCTTCAAGCGCATGGGCCTCGGCTCGATCCTCGGCTACCTGGCCGCCGGGGTTGTCATCGGCCCGTTTGGCCTCGGCGTCTTTTCCGAATCGGAAGCCATTCTTCATGTCGCCGAACTCGGCGTGGTGATGTTCCTGTTCATCATCGGACTGGAGATGCAGCCGTCGCGGCTGTGGGGCCTGCGCCGCGAGATCTTCGGCCTCGGCGCGCTGCAGGTCGGGGTCTGCGCGCTGCTGCTGACCGGTGTTGGCATGGCGGGGGGG
>NZ_RZQG01000327.1:0-6124 GCF_003998635.1 Mesorhizobium sp. M7D.F.Ca.US.004.03.1.1 | reverse complement strand
ACGTTGCGGTAATTCCGCGCGTCTTTACATCAGCTGTGATCGGGCCTTCTCTTGGTCGTCCGTACGGAAATATCCGCCGGGTGCGAGGAGGAGGTCATGAATTTTGACTATGTTATTGCCGGTGGCGGGTCCGCCGGCTGCACGCTTGCCGCGCGGCTCTCCGAGGATCCATCGAAAACGGTCTGCCTGATCGAAGCCGGCGGCGGGGGCAAAGATCTGCTCATCCGAGCCCCGGCAGGCGTCATCGCGCTGCTGCCGGGTCGGCCGAAGATCAACAACTGGGCGTTCGAGACGGTGCCGCAGCAAGGGCTTGGCGGGCGCAAGGGCTACCAGCCGCGCGGCAAGGCGCTGGGTGGTTCCAGCGCAATCAATGCCATGCTCTACACACGCGGACACCACGGCGACTATGACGAATGGGCCGATCTCGGCTGCGACGGCTGGTCATGGGACGAGGTGCTGCCTTATTTCCGGCGTGCGGAAGGCAACCAGCGCGGCGCGGATGGCCTGCACGGCGGCGACGGACCGCTGCGGGTCGCCGAGCAGCAGGAGCCGCGCGCTCTCTCGAGGGCCTTTCTCGAGGCCTGCGGCGAAAACCAGATCCGTCGCAACGACGATTTCAATGGACCGGAGCAGGAAGGGGCGGGGCTCTATCAGGTCACGCAATTCTGGGGCGAACGCCGCAACGGCGAGCGCTGCTCGGCGGCGGCCGCCTATCTTCATCCGGCCATGGACCGCCCAAACCTTACCGTCATCACCGGAGCGCATGCCACGGGCATCGTCCTTGACGGCAAGCGGGCCGCCGGCGTGCGCTACCGCACGGGCAAGGGCGAAGCCGTTGCGAAAGCCAGGCGCGAGGTTATCGTCTGCGGTGGTGCCTTCGGCTCGCCGCAGCTCTTGTTGCTGTCCGGGATCGGGCCAGCTGTCGAGCTTGCAGCGCACGGAATTCCGATCGTTCATGAGTTGCCCGGCGTCGGCAAGAACCTGCAGGATCATCTCGACTTCATCATGGGCTGGACATCAAGGGATGCGGACATGATGGGCATCGGCCTGCGCGGTCTGCCTGGCCTGCTGCGGCATCTGTGGCGCTGGCGCAAGGATGGCGGCGGCATGATCGCCACGCCCTACGCGGAGAGCGGTGCCTTCCTCAAGTCCGACCCGGCGATCGATCGGCCCGATCTGCAATTGCATTTCTGCATCGCCATCGTCGATGACCATGGCCGCAAGCTTCATATGGGCTATGGCTTCTCATGCCATGTCTGCGTGCTGCGGCCGCAGTCGCGCGGCGAGGTCGGGCTGTCGACGCCAGACCCGCTGGCGCCACCGCGCATCGATCCGCGATTTCTGTCCGACGAACGCGACGCCGAGCTTTTGCTCAAGGGCGCCAGAATGATGCGCGGCATATTGGAGGCGCCGTCGCTGGCCAAATACCGCCACAAGGAAATCTACACCGCCGGCGTTTCGGGCGATGCCGAGCTGATGGCGCATATCCGAGCCCGAGCCGACACGATCTATCACCCGGTCGGCACCTGCAGGATGGGTATCGATGATATGGCGGTGGTCGATCCGCAATTGCGTGTGCGCGGCATGCAGGCCTTGCGTGTCGTCGATGCCTCGGTGATGCCGACGCTGATCGGCGGCAACACCAACGCGCCGACCATCATGATCGCCGAAAAGGCCGCTGACATGATCAAGGCTGCCTGATCAGAATTCTGGTCGAACCAGTGGTGCAGGTTTTGCCTGCTGTGGAATACCCTGTGACGATGCCGGTGCCAATCGACATCAACTGGTCTTACCAATTGTGCGATTTGTGCTTTCCCTTTCGCCATCCTGCCCTTAGGATAGGTTCATTATTTCGTGATCCGAAATAAATATGGCCACAAGGGAGGAACCGGGAATGGCTGGCAAGAAGATACTGATGCTCGTTGGCGAGTTCAGCGAGGAATATGAGATTTTCGTCTTTGAGCAGGCGATGCATGCGGTCGGCCACACCGTGCATGTCGTCTGTCCGGACAAGAAGGCGGGCGATATATTGAAAACGTCGCTGCACGACTTCGAAGGCCACCAGACCTACACGGAAAAGCTCGGCCACGACTACATCCTCAACAAGACGTTTTCCGAGGTGGACCCAGCTGCATACGATGCCGTCTATGCGGCGGGCGGGCGCGGCCCGGAATACATCCGCATCGACAAGCGGGTGCAGGCGCTGGTGCGGCATTTTCACGAGGCCGGCAAGCCGATCTTCACCATCTGCCATGGCGTGCAGATCCTGATTGCTGTCGATGGCGTGGTGCGGGGCCGGGAAGTCGCAGCACTCCATTATTGCGAGCCGGAGGTCACGCTGGCCGGTGGCATCTATATCGACGTCGCACCGACCGGCGCCCATGTCGACGGCAATCTCGTGTCAGCCAAGGGCTGGCCGGGCCTGTCCAACTTCATCCGCGAATGTCTGAAGGTGCTGGGCACCGAGATCCGCCATGGCGAGATCCTGATGCGCGACGAGCGTCAGGCGGCCTGATCCAGGGAATTTGCAAAGCCGCTGCGTCCATGACGCGGCGGTCTTTCTATTTTCTTGTTTTAACGCAATTCCGGACGGAAAACCGTTTCACACTTTTCCTGGAATTGCTTAGGCGGCCGCCCGTGCCTCGCGGAACGACACCAGCTTGCGGCGGTTCTCGTCCCACAACGCCAGTTTGACGCAGCGCAGGCTTTCGAGCAGCGTGACGCGGCCGATGCTGCGCAGTTCGGGATAATCCCGCAGCACTTCCTGCAACCGGTAGCACGGCACCTTGGCGGAGAGGTGGTGGACGTGATGGACACCGATATTGCCGGTAAACCAGTTCAGTACCGGGGGCAGGTCGTAATAGGACGATCCGTGCAGGGCGGCATGCTGGAATTCCCAGTCGGCATCCTTCGCCCATTCCGTTTCCTCGAACTGATGCTGGACGTAGAACAGCCAGATGCCGGCCGAACCGGCGAGGACGACGATCGGCAGATGGACCACCAGGAACGCGCCGGGGCCGACGAACCAGATGAGGACGGCTGCTGCAACCGCGATGCCAAGATTGGTGGTCATCGACGACACCCAGGGCGTCAGGCCGCCGCGCATCATGCCGACGGGCAGCCTTTGCTCGAAGATGAACAGCCAGATCGGCCCGAGCCCGAACATCACCAGCGGGTGGCGATAGAGACGATAGGCAAGGCGGCCTCGCCATGACATTTGCCGGTATTCGGCAACGGTCAGCGTCCTGATGTCGCCCATGCCGCGTTCGTCAAGATTGCCGGCGCTGGCGTGGTGTGTCGCATGAGCGCGCCGCCAGCAGTCGTAGGGCGTCAGCGTCAGGATGCCGAGCGCACGGCCGATCCAGTCGTCCGCGTAGCGATTGGCGAAGAAGGAGCCGTGGCCGCAATCGTGCTGGATCATGAAGATGCGGACCAGAAACCCGGCCGCGGGAAGGATCAGGATCAGTCCCCACCAATGGCCATAGGCATAGGCCGCCGAGGACAGTCCCCAGAGCACGGCGAACGGAATAAGTGTGATGGCGAGTTCCACTGTGCTGCGCCGCCTGTCAGGCTTCTTGTAGCGCGCCAGAATTTTCAGCCAGGCGCGCTTGCTGTTGGCGACCGCCTCAGGGGAAATCATGTTCATCAGGAAGCATAGGCGGGGTACCCCGCCACCGCAAGACAGCAATCACGCAAAATTACTGCGCGTAATTGTCGCGTGGGGGCGGTCGAGCCTGCCATCTCGGGCTCGACCGGCTTGATGATAGATCGCCGCAGTGGCGGGCTTTCAAGCCCGATAATTCAGCAATCGGAAGCCCTAATTGTCGTCTGATCAGCGGCTGCCAGTTCGGGTCAATCTCTATTCGCGATCGAGAACAGGACAGCCGCGCTCGGTGCCGAAAGTCACGCGCACGCGGTCGCCATCCTGTCTGCCGCGGACAACGATCTCCCGGCGGCCGACGGACTCTATCCTTGCCCGGCGGACGCCCATTCGGTCCGCCTTGTCGAGGGCCCGGTCTTCCGTGCAGCCTCGTGATTGACGGCGGTCGCGCCGGTCGTCGCGCCGGGGACCTTCGCAATCGTCATAGGCGGGATCGCAATCTTGCATGAGCTTCAGCCGCGGGCCATGTTTGCCCAATTGCAGCTGCAGATCCTCTGCTTGTGCCGGAAAGGCCACCAAGGTGACGGCGCCGAGGCCGATAAGCGCCGACAGCAATGAGGTGATCGAAACCTTGCGCATTATGTCCTCCATTTGAACCACAACGCATCCATCCTTAGATGGTTCGGTTCTTTCAGGCTATTGCCGATAGAGGTTTGCTGCCAAGATTGGTCGGCGCGTCACTGTCGGCGCAAGCCGACGTCACCGCCCTCCGCGCCGTCCAGGCGGTCGAGTAGCTCTCTGAAGCGGTCGGGAAGGTCGGCCTCGGTGCGGAAGGCCGGCAAGGTGCGCAGAAAGCGCGTCACCGTCTCGGCGCCGAACTGGCGTCTGACCTCGGCGGCCAGCCTTTCTACCTTTTCACCCTTGTTGCGGCTCATCATCTCAAAATCCTGTGTCGGTTTCGAAACTCCTCCAGCAAGGGAATGGTTCCCCCATCACGCCTTTGTGGCAAGCAAAGCCGGCGGTTAGGGTAAAATTTGAATTAAATCGAAATGTCTTGCCTGTCGTTTCCAGCCCTGGCTGATCGCCTCCACAATCGCTTACCCCTTGATTTTTGGCTGCCAAACATCGATATCGGGCACAAAATCCACACCATTCGAGATTGACGGGAAACGGCGATGAGCGACCAGGCAAAAGACGAACGCGCGCCCGATGAAGTCGAGGCAACCGAGGCCACTGCCGAGCGCACGGAAGGCAGCATCGACGGCGACTATGAAGCCCTTGTGCGGCTGCTGAAGGAAAATGAAGAACTGAAGGACCGCGCGCTTCGCGTGGCGGCCGAGATGGAAAACTTGCGTCGCCGCACGGCGCGCGACGTGCACGACGCGCGCACCTACGCGGTCGCGAATTTCGCTCGCGACATGCTGTCGGTGTCGGACAATCTGCGCCGCGCGCTGGACGCGATTCCCGCCGAGGCCAAGGCGTCTGGTGACGCCGGCTTCAAGGCGCTGATCGAAGGCGTCGACTTGACCGAGCGCGCCATGCTGTCGGCGCTGGAACGGCACGGGGTCAAGAAGCTCGCGCCCGAAGGCGAGAAGTTCGATCCCAATTTCCACCAGGCGATGTTCGAAGTGCCCAATCCGGACGTTCCGGCCAATACCGTGGTCCAGGTTATGCAGCCGGGCTATTCGATCGGCGACCGCGTGCTGCGCCCCGCCATGGTTGGCGTCGCCAAGGGCGGTCCGAAACTTGCCACCGCCGAAGCGCCGGTCGAGCCGGGGCCGGTGAACGAACAGGCTGAGAAGGATGCATGATTAGGGGAGTAAGGCAGTAGGGCAGTAGGGCAGTAGGGAAAAGGGGGACGCACCAAGGGTGCGGCTTCGTGCTAAACATACTGCCTTACTGCCCTATTCCCTTACTCCCCTGGCCTGCCATGAACCCCATCGCGCTTCTCGATTATGCCGGTGTCGCCGTCTTCGCGGCGACCGGGGCGCTTGCGGCTTCGCGCAAGCAACTCGACATTATCGGCTTCCTGTTCCTGGCCAGCGTCACCGGGATAGGCGGCGGCACGCTTCGCGACGTCATCCTCAACCTGCCGGTTTTCTGGGTCGCCAATTCCGGCTATGTGCTGATCTGCGCCGTGGTTGCGGTGCTGGTCTTCTTCAGCGCGCACCGTGTCGAATCGCGCTGGAAATGGCTGCTCTGGCTCGACGCCATCGGGCTCGCCGCCTTTTCGGTGATGGGCGCAGCCAAGGGACTTGCGATTACCGGTTCGCCGGTCGTCTCCGTCGTCACCGGTGTGCTTACCGCCACTTTCGGCGGCATTCTGCGCGACCTCCTTGCCGGCGAGCCATCGGTGCTGCTCAGGCCCGAAATCTACGTCACAGCAGCCCTTGCGGGTGCCGGCCTCTACACACTTGGCGATCTTGCCGGACTGCCGCCGCTCGCCTCGGACCTCGCCGGTTTTGCGGCGGCGTTCCTTGTGCGTGGCGGCGCGCTCAAATTCGGCTGGTCGTTTCCGTCCTA
>NZ_RZQG01000326.1:0-6124 GCF_003998635.1 Mesorhizobium sp. M7D.F.Ca.US.004.03.1.1 | reverse complement strand
CTTCCAGCGTGGCGATCTCGTCCTGCATGGCCTGGAACTTGGCCTGCATTTCCTTCGCCTTGCCCATCAAGCCGAGAAGATCTTTCATGGTCGGGTCCTTTGCGGATTCGTGGCTGGATCAGGTTTCGTCGTCGTCAGCCGGGGGCTCGACCGGCACTTCGGCCTCGGCCGTTTCGGCTTCCGGCGCGTCTGGAATGCGCACGTCGATGATCTTGGCACCGGGAAAGCGGGCCAGGATGGCGGCCACCGTCGGGTCGCTCTTGGCATCGAGGAAGGCGTTCTCGCGCTTGGCCGATTCCATCTCGGCAAGCGTCTGGCCACCCTCTTCCTTCGACAGCGAGACCAGCCAACTGCGGCCGGTCCAGGCGCGCAACTTTGTCGTCAGGTCGTTGAGCAGCATCTTGGGCGCGTCGCTGGTCAGGCCGACGTCGATCCGGCCGGGCTCGATGCGCACGAGGCGGATATAGCTCTTGACCTGCACCTTGAAGGCGATGTCGCGCTGCGCATCAGCCAGGGCAATGATGTCGGCCAGCGATTTCAGCGGTGCCGATTGCGTCTCCACGACGGGTTCCGGCGGAGCGACGAAGGCAACGGGGGCGGGCGTGGTCTCCACAAGCCGCATGGTCTGTGCGCCGCCCGACCCGGCAGGCATGCGGGTCTGCGCCACCGCGCTGGCGCCACCGCCATTGCCGGAACCTGCGGGCGCACCATTCGGGCGCGGCGCACCATTTTGCACCGGTGCTGCGCCCTCAAGCGATCTCAACGCCTCGTCCAGCGTCGGCAGGTCGGCGGCGTGCGCCAGCCTGATCAGCACCATTTCGGCTGCACTCACCGGCCGGTTGGAGGACTGCACCTCGGGAATGCCCTTGAGCAGCATCTGCCATGTCCGCGACAGCACACGGACCGACAGCGTCCTGGCGAATTCCGCGCCGCGTTGCCGCTCGTCCTCGGAGAGCGAGGCGTCCTCGATGGCCGTCGGCACGAAACGCAGCCTGGTGACGAGATGGTTGAATTCGGCCAGATCGGTCAGCACGGCAGCCGGATCGGCACCGGTATCGTACTGCGCGCGGAATTCGCCAAGGGCCGCCGCCACATCGCCCTTCATCACATGTTCGAACAGGTCGACGATGCGGGCGCGGTCGGCGAGCCCCAGCATCGCCCGAACCGCATCGGCGCTGACCGAGCCGGCGCCATGGGCAATCGCCTGATCGAGGATGGAGAGCGAATCACGGGCCGAGCCTTCGGCGGCACGCGCGATCATCGCCAGCGCGTCGTCGTCGACCGAAATGCCTTCCTTGGCCGAGATCGAAGCGAGATGCGCGACCAGCGCGCCGGCGTCGATGCGTCTTAGGTCAAAGCGCTGGCAGCGCGACAGGACGGTGATCGGAACCTTGCGGATTTCGGTGGTGGCGAAGATGAATTTGACGTGCGGCGGCGGCTCTTCAAGCGTCTTCAGCAGGCCGTTGAAGGCCTGCGTCGACAGCATGTGCACTTCGTCGATGATGTAAACCTTGTAGCGGGCCGAGACCGGCGCGTAGCGCACGCGCTCGATGATGTCCCTGATGTCGTCGATGCCGGTGTGCGAGGCGGCATCCATCTCGATGACGTCGACATGGCGGCCTTCCATGATCGCCTGGCAATGCTCGCCGAGCACGGCAAGGTCGACCGACGGCTGGTCGACGGTGGCGGTTTTATAGTTCAGGGCCCGTGCGAGTATGCGCGCCGTCGTGGTCTTGCCGACGCCGCGCACGCCGGTCAGCATCCAGGCCTGGGCGATGCGGCCGGTGGCAAAGGCATTGGTGAGGGTGCGCACCGTCGGCTCCTGGCCGACCAGTTCGGAGAAGTTCGAGGGACGATACTTGCGCGCCAGAACACGATAGGCGGCGGCCTTGCCTATCTCCAGGCTTTTTGGTCCCGAATTTCCGGCTTCGCTCATTCGCCCGTAAGCTCCAAATGGCCACACCCGAAGGCGGCCGATTCCTGCGCATAGTCTCGCCCGCGCTGCAATGCGTCGTCAATGTCGCGAGAGGGGCCGATGAGGTGGGAGGCTGGAACAATGACCCGTTCCGGGCTCGTTAGGGCTGCTTCCTTCCGGACCTGACCCGGTTGGCGAGTGGATCGTCCACCACCAACCTCCCGCTTTCCATATCGGCAATTGTGCGACGAAATGCAAGTGCGCCGGAGAAATCGCAAAAAGATGAAATTGGCGCACCAAACCGTGAGCGGCGCAATGATTCGCTTGCAGCCCCCTTGCCGCCGCTCTAGCGTTCCTGCGTTTGAGGAAACCAAGAAAAGCAAGGGAAACGCCGATGCTGCCGGGCCTGAAGGCCGGATTCACGCTGGACACCCGGCTGGAGGCGGACAGCGAGCAGTTGATGTGGCTTGGGCTGTGCGAATTGCGCGTGATGAACGACCGCCGCTGGCCATGGCTGCTCCTGGTGCCGCAGCGGCCGGGCGCGGAGGAAATCCACGACATGACGCCGCTCGACCAGGCGATGCTGACCTTCGAGACCAATATGGTGGCACAGGGACTGAAAAAAGCGACCGGCTGCACCAAGATCAACACCGGCGCTCTCGGCAACATTGTGCGCCAGCTGCACATCCATGTCATTGCGCGTTCGGAAGGCGATCCCGGCTGGCCAGGCCCGGTATGGGGGCACGGCCTGCGTGAGCCCTATCAACGTTCCGACCTGCGGCGGTTTGCCGAAACGATCAAGGCGGCGCTATAAGCGTTCCCCGTGTCCATCCCGCAACGTACGCCAGAGTCTCCATGAGCTTCCGCCTGTTTGACGCGCCTTTGCGCGAGCCGAGCCAGTTCGTCGGCTTTGCCGGCAACACCATCGACCGGCAATCCGAAAACCGCGCCGACGATTCCGTCGACAAGGCGCTCGCCGACCCGGCGACGCGGCTGCTTCTGATGAATGGCGGCCGGCTCTATCTGAGGCTCGGGGATGGCGGCGGTCTCGACCCCTGGTTCAGCGCCGCCGAGAGCGAGCCCTTCAAGGTCTCCCTTGCGCAAGGCATCCTGCTCGGTTTTTCCGAACAGGGACCGGTGCTGGCCGTGCCCGCCGGCATCGACGCCGAGCAATTGCCGGAAACCATCAAGGCCATCGACTATCGCTCGGTCTACATGCAAGGGCTGATCGACGAGGCGGCTGCCGGCGCGATGGCGCAAGGGGCCGCCCTGCTTGCCTGGCATGCCAGCCATCGTTTCTGCAGCAAATGCGGTACCGAATCGCAGATGCGGGCCGGCGGCTACAAGCGGCATTGCCCGAATTGCGGCACCGAGCATTTTCCACGCACCGACCCGGTGGCGATCATGCTGACGGCGACGCGGGAGAAGTGCCTGCTCGGGCGCGGCCGGCATTTCGCGCCGGGCATGTACTCGGCCCTTGCCGGCTTCATCGAGCCGGGCGAGACGATCGAAGCGGCGGTGCGACGTGAGACGCTGGAGGAGGCCGGCATCAGGCTCGGCCGCGTCGTCTACCACGCCAGCCAGCCCTGGCCGTTTCCCTATTCGCTGATGATCGGCTGCTTCGGCGAGCCGCTCAATGACGATATACAGGCCGACCTCAACGAGTTGGAGGACTGCCGCTGGTTTGCCCGCGACGAGGTGCGTCTGATGCTGACCAGGGAGCATCCCGGTAATTTGATCACGCCACCGAAAGGCGCCATTGCGCATCACCTCATCCGCGCCTGGGTCGATTCAGAATGATGGCAGCGAACACCGAAAGACATTGCAGGAGCAGGACATGATCCGTCACACCGTCGTTTTCACGCTGAAGCATCCGGCGCATTCGCTGGAGGAAAAGAGGTTCCTGGTCGACGCCAAGAAAATCCTCACCGCGATCAGAGGCGTCACGCATTTCGAGCAATTGCGGCAGATCAGCCCCAAGAACGACTATCATTTCGGCTTCTCGATGGAGTTCGCCGACCAGGCTGCCTACAACAGGTACAACGACCATCCAGACCATGTCGCCTTCGTGCGCGACCGCTGGGTGCCGGAGGTCGAGGCGTTCATGGAGATCGACTATGTGCCGCTGGGGGCGGTGATTTAATCCGCCACTTTCCACTGCTCACGCGACGCGCTGGCCGGATAGACGCCCAGAATCCGCACCTCGCGCGAGAAGAAGCGAAGCTCGTCCAGCGCCAGCTTGACCAGCGGATCGTCGGGATGGCCCTCGATGTCGGCGTAGAACAGCGTCGCCGTGAACGCGCCGAGCTGGTAGCTCTCCAGCTTGGTCATGTTGATGCCGTTGGTGGCGAAGCCGCCCATGGCCTTGTAGAGCGCGGCCGGCACGTTGCGGACGCGGAAGATGAAGGTCGTCATCATCTTGACGTCAGGCGACGGGCGCTCCGCCCATTGCTTGTTCTTGGTCAGGACGACAAAGCGGGTGACGTTCGAATCGGTGTCCTCGACATTTTGCTCGATGATATCCAGCCCGTAGAGCGTCGCGGCCAGCGCCGGCGACAGCGCCGCCATGGTGCGGTCCTTGACCTCGGAGACCATCTTGGCGGCGCCAGCCGTATCGCCGGCGACGATCGCCTTCCAGCCGTTCTTGCGGATGTATTTGCGACACTGGCCAAGCGCGTGGATGTGGCTGTGCACCGTCTTGATCTCGTCGCGCTTGACGCCCGGCAGCACCATCAGCTGGAAATGGATCGGCAGGAAATATTCGCCGATGATGTGCAGCTTCGATTCCGGCAAGAGATGATGGATATCAGCGACGCGCCCGGCAATGGTGTTTTCGATCGGAATCATGGCGAGGTCGGCCTTGCCGGTCTCTACCGCGTTGAACGCATCCTCGAAGGTCGGACACGGCAACGGCTCCATCGATGGATAGACGTTGCGGGAGGCGGTGTCGGAATTGGCGCCCGGCTCGCCCTGGAAGGATATTCTGTTGGTCTTTTCAGGCATGGCCAATTCTCGATTCAGGGGGTCTCAGCTTCGAAGGGATTTTTCAGTTTGCAAGGATGGTTCTGGCGCGTTCGAGGTCGTCCGGCGTGTCGACGCCCAGCGGCATCGAACGCACGATCTCCGCATCGATGCGCATGCCGGCCTCCAGTGCCCGCAACTGCTCCAGTCGCTCGCGGCGTTCGAGCGGCGACGGCTTCAGCGCGACAAAACGTTCAAGCGCGGCGCGACGATAGGCATAGAGTCCGACATGATGATAAAGCGGCCCCTCGCCCCAAGGTGCTGTGGCACGGGTGAAATAGAGCGCCCTCAGCCTGGTGCCCGAAAGCGGCGAACCGACGATCTTGACGACGTTGGGATTGGTCTTTTCCTCATCGCGGACGATCTCGACACCGAGCGTGGCGATGTCCACCGCTCTATCCTGGAGTGGCCTCAGCGATGCAACGATGATCCCGGGATCGATGGTCGGCAGGTCGCCCTGGACATTGACGACCGTTTCGACCTTGCGGTCAGGATCGAGCGCGACCAGCGCTTCGTGGATGCGGTCGGAGCCGGATTCGTGGTCCATGCGCGTCATCACGGCCTCGAAACCGTGCGCGCGCACCGCTTCGGCCACGCTTTGCGTGTCGGTCGCCACCACCACCCGGCCAAGGTCGGCCTCGGCGGCGCGGCGGGCGACATGGACGATCATCGGGGCGCCGGCTATGTCAGCCAGCGGCTTGCCCGGCAGGCGGGTCGAGGCCATGCGGGCCGGGATCAGGATCAGCGTGGACATCTCAGGTGCAAGGCGTCTCAAAGAGGACAAGGAAAGTGGCAAAAGGTCTCACTGGAAGCGCCCTTATAGGTGTTGCAACGCCGCAGCAAAAGACCTAGTTTCCGCCCGATTTGACCGCCCTGGCAGGGTGGGTCACGATACCGACGGACGGAGTGGACGGTTCGGTCCGCCGGAAAAGGGAGCAAGGGGCGTATGGATTCCAACGAAGTCAACAAACTGCTCGCCGGATTGCTCGGAACCGTTTTCGTGGTCTTCTCGGTCGGCATTGTGTCCGATGCGCTGTTTGCCTCGCCGGCTCCGGAAAAGCCCGGTTTCGCCATCGAGGCCACCGAGCCCGCCGAAGGCGGCCCGGCCGCGCCTGCTGCCGCAGCCAAGCCGATCGCCGATCTGCTGGCGACCGCCAATGTCGAGCAGGGCGCTGCCGTCTTCAAGAA
>NZ_RZQG01000325.1:0-6133 GCF_003998635.1 Mesorhizobium sp. M7D.F.Ca.US.004.03.1.1 | reverse complement strand
GTACAGGCCGATCGAGCCGCAACTCGATCTCGCTTCCGATCATGTCCTGTCCACTCGGCCGGCGGCCATGCCAGGCACCGCCGATCCCGCCTTCGCCGCGATCGGCGCGCGCCTGTCCGGCATTCTCGACGCCACGCAGAAAACCACGCTGGCCGGCTTCCGGCTGCTCGATCCCCGGGGCGTTGTCATTGCCGGGCGCGACGAGGTTGGGCAGTCGCTTGGCGAGGTCGAGGAGGTGCGCGCCGCACTTGCCGGCCGCTATGCCAGCGCGCTCAGGCTGCGCATCCCCGACCAGCCGGCGCCGCCGCTCTATTCGGTCAGCCGCGGCACCAGGGTGCGTGTCTTCGTCGCCTTGCCGGTGGCCGTCGATGGCCAGGTCGCCGGCGTGGTCTATGTGTCGCGGACGCCCAACAACATCATCAAACATCTCTATGGCGAGCGCGGCAAGGTGACGTTGGCGGCCATCGCCATTCTCGGCGGTACCCTGCTCATCGGCCTGGTCTTCCTGCGCACCGTCAGCCGGCCGATCTATGCGCTGATCGATCGCACGGAGCGTATTGCCGCCGGCGATCGCGCGGCGATCCGGCCGCTCGACCATCACGGCACTCGAGAGATGGCGGAGCTTTCCGCCGCCTTCCTCGACATGGCCGAAAAACTGCAGGCGCGCTCCGACAGCATCCAGACTTTTGCTACCCATGTCTCGCATGAGCTCAAATCGCCGCTGACGGCGATCCAGGGCGCGGCCGAATTGCTGCGTGATTCCGGCAGCGCGATGGACGATACGGAGCGGCGGCGTTTTTCCAACAACATCGTCACCGATGCCGGGCGGCTCAATCTGCTGGTGCGGCGCCTGCTCGATCTGGCGCGCGCCGAAAACCTTGCGCCGAGCGGCGAAAGCACCTCGATCGGTGCGGCACTGGCGCTGCTTCCCGTCGACACCAGGCTGGCGGTCCGCGTCGAGGCCGGCGGCGATGTGGCCTTGCGCATATCGGCCGAGAACGCCGCAATCGTGCTTGCTAATCTTATCGACAATTCGGCCAGGCACGGAGCGACGCAGGTTTCGATTGCCGCTGCGAGCGCCGGTGGCAAGGCGAGCATCCTGGTCAGCGACGATGGCGCCGGCATTTCACCCAGCAACCGGGCGCGCATCTTCGAGCCGTTCTTCACCACGCGGCGCTCTACCGGCGGCACCGGCATGGGCCTCGGCATCGTGCTGGCCCTCCTGAAAGCGCATGATGGTATGATCCGGCTTGTTGACAGCGAGCGCGGCACGCGCTTCGAGATCATTCTGCCGGTGGCGTGAAGGATGCCATCGGCCGGATCGGAGAAAAAATGCGCTACGACATCGTCATCGTCGGCGGGGCCATCGTCGGCTCCTCGGTTGCCTATTATCTGCGCGAGGAAGGGTTTTCCGGCTCGATCGCGCTGGTCGAGCGCGACCCGCAATTCGCCCATGCGGCGACGACGCTGTCCCTGGCCTCGATCCGCCAGCAGTTCTCCATTCCGGAAAATATCCGCCTGTCACAGTTCACGCTAAAGCTGTTCCGGCGGCTGAAGGAGGAGTTCGGCACTGATGCCGATATCGGCTTTCGCGAAGGCGGCTATCTCATCCTTGCCGGCGAGAATGGCTTGCCGATCCTCAAGAGCAATCACGAGGCGCAGATGGCCGAGGGCGCCGACATCGTGCTCGAGGACGCGGAGCAGCTGGTGCGCCGCTTCCCGTGGCTGTCGGCCGAGGGCATCACCGCCGGCGCCTATGGCCGCAGCGGCGAGGGCTGGTTCGACGCGCATGCGATGCTGATGCTGTTCCGCAAGGCGCTGCGGCAGAAGAAAGTCGATTTCATCACCGCCGATGTCACCGGCATCGAGCGGCAAGGCGACCGTGTCACCAGCGTCCGCCTCGACAATGGCGAGGTGCTGGAAGCCGGCACCGTGATCAACGCCGCCGGGCCGAATGCCGGCAAGGTCGCCGCCATGGCCGGGCTGGCGCTGCCGGTCGAGCCGCGCAAGCGCAACGTCTTCGTTTTCGAGGCGCGCGAGAAATATGCCGACATGCCGCTGCTGGTCGATCCCTCCGGCATCTATGTGCGCCCGGAAGGCTCGGTCTACCTCACCGGCGGCGCCGAGCCGGAAGAGGGCGACGGTCCGGCCGCCCCCGGGGATTTCGCGGTCGACTGGCCGCTGTTCGAAGAGGTGATCTGGCCGGTGCTGGCGACCCGCATTCCGGCTTTTGAGGCGATCAAGCCGACCCGCGCCTGGGCCGGCCACTACGATTACAACACGTTGGATCAGAACGCGGTGATCGGCCCGCATCCGCAGGTTGGGAATTTCATCTTCGCCAACGGATTCTCCGGCCACGGCCTGCAGCAGGCGCCGGCGGTCGGCAAGGCGCTGGCCGAGCTGATCGTGCATGGCGGCTATCGCACGGTGGACTGCTCGGCGTTTGGCTATGGCCGTGTCGCGGAAGGACGGGCGTTTCGGGAATTGAATGTGATTTGACGCCGGCGTTTCCTTCTCCCCTGGGGAGAAGGAAGACGCGTCCCTAAGCAGCTGCCGGTCTTTCAGCGTCGACATAGGCCTGCAGCCAGCTCAGCACCCGTCCCCAACCCTCGGCATGCTCGGTGGCCGCTTCACTCAGCCCGCCAAAGCCGCCATGGCAGATGGTGAGGCGCGTGCCGGTGGCGGTCGGCTCCAGCAGCCAGGCAATCGTCGTTTGCCGTCGGCCAAGTGTTGGATGGTCCCATTCATAGGCTCGCGTCTGTACGACCCTGCGCGGTGCCTCGATGTCGAGGAACTCGCCGCTCGCTGGAAGCTCCCTGCCGTCGGCCGTTCTGACAGAAACCGCCCAGCGGCCGCCGACGCGAAGATCGCATGACCAGTCCACCATCCTGTAGGTGTCGGCAGACCCCCACCAGCGCTCGACCTCGTTCGTGACCAGGGCACGGAAGACACGCTCCGCAGGCGCGCCGATATCGGCTGATGCCATGACGGTCTCGCCATTGGTCATGCTGTGCACGATAGGGACATGCATCATAGGGTTTCTCCTGACTAGATTGTTTCGTTACCGAAACGAGGCCGTTCACCCCTTTGATGCCGGGCGCGAGAGGCCCTTGCCGGTTTCGAGCAGGCTCTTGAGACTCGACAACACCAGTGGCCAGCCATTGCCGATATGTTCCAGCAGCTTATGCGGACCGTCGGCCTCATGAGTGACGGCGAGCTTCATCATGTCGCGCTCCTGCTCAATGACGAAGGTGCAGGTGGTGTAGCCGTCGGCCTTCACTTCCGGCATGAACTCATTGCGCCACTTGATGACGATGCGCCTGGGTGGATCGATCTCGAGGATCTCGCCGCTGTCGGTGACGCGGCCGTCGGGGTAGACGATCTTCCAGGCCGAACCCTTTCTCCACTCGCTCTGCATCTGGGCGCCGAGGAAATATTGCTGGTGGAACTCCGGCTCGGTCAGCGCTTCCCAGAGTTCTTCGGGCGTGGTGCGGATGTAGGTCACGTAGACGAACTTGTTGCTCATCAGTCTTCCCTTTCGAGGCGTTTCTTCAAGTCGCCGAGAGCGGTCAGCCGCCCCCGCTCGAATTTGCCGATCCAGCGGTCGGCGATCTCGTTGATGGGGACGGGGTTGAGGTAGTGCTCCTTCTCGCGCCCCTTGCGGACGGTGCTAACGAGGTTGGCCTCCTCCAGGATCGCCAAATGCTTGGTCACCGCCTGGCGCGTCATATCCATCTGTTCACACAGCGCGTTCAGCGTCTGCCCGTTCCTGGCATGGAGGCTGTCCAGCAACTGCCGGCGGGTCGGGTCGGCCAAGGCGCGAAAGACGGCATCCATGCTCATGGCTTTAATATGCAACCAAATGGTTGCATGTCAAGCGACCAAGGTCGTCAGGAATGTCACGGCTTTCTGAGGAAGGTCAGCCCTTGCGGGAGAACCAGAAGGCGTCGGCCATGTGCTTCATGCCGATGCGTTCGTAGAAGCCGACGGCGTTGGGCATGGAGATCAGGCTGATGGCGACGGACGGACCGAGTTGCCGGCGGGCCTCGTCCATCAGGCCCTTGCCGATGCCGAGCCCCTGCGCCGATTGGGAAACGGCGAGTTCGGAGATGTAGCAGACCCAGGAAAAGTCGGTCATCGCCCTGATAATGCCGATCAGTGGCCTGCCTTCGACGTCGAGGCGTGCGGTCAGCACCAGATTGGCGCCCGACAGCATTGCCTGTAGCCTGACGTCGTCATCGACGGGACGTGTCTCGCCGAGGCCGGATTCGATCAGAACGCGGCGGAATTCGTCGATGTCGAGCGCGGCTTCGCGTGCATAGAGGACGTGTGAGTTTTCTGCCATGGTCGCCAGACTGCACCATCGGGCTGGCTTGTGCCACCGCGCACAAACAGTTGCCTTTTATTTGCCGCCGGCTTTGTGTAAACCGTGCCTCAGCAAATCCTCCCGCAACGAAAACACGGGCAAAAGCCATGGAAAAATTCACCAAGCTCACCGGCGTCGCCGCTCCGATGCCGATCGTCAATGTCGACACCGACATGATCATCCCCAAGGATTATCTGAAGACGATCAAGCGCACCGGACTTGGCACCGGCCTGTTCGCCGAAATGCGCTACAATGACGACGGTTCGGAAAATCCGGATTTCGTGCTCAACAAACCGGCCTACCGCAAGGCGCAGATCCTGGTTGCCGGCGATAATTTCGGCTGCGGCTCGAGCAGAGAGCACGCGCCGTGGGCGCTGCTCGACTTCGGCATTCGCTGCGTCATCTCGACCTCGTTCGCCGACATCTTCTACAACAACTGCTTCAAGAACGGCATCTTGCCCATCACTGTCAGCCCCGAGGATCTCGAGAAGCTGATGGACGACGCGTCGCGCGGCTCCAACGCCACGGTGTCGGTCGACCTCGAGGCCAAGGAAATCCGCGGACCGGATGGCGGCGTGGTCAAATTCGACCTCGACGATTTCAAGCGGCACTGCCTGCTCAACGGTCTCGACGACATCGGCCTGACCATGGAAAAGGCCGGCGCCATCGCCTCGTTCGAGAAGCGCAACGCCGAACAGCGCCCCTGGGCCTGATAGACGCCGCCTGAGTACCAAGGCCGCACCGATGGCTGGTCTTCGCTTCGGGTAGAACGGGGACCTGTCATGACACGCTCGCTTTTTGCAGGCGCCTGCGGGCTGGCGTTGATGCTGCTTCCGACGACTAGCTTGCATGCCCAGACGCAGGCGCCTGCCATCGATCAGCAGGCGCCGATCCCGTTCGAGGGCGGTCACCTGACCGTCACCCAGCAGGAGCCCGACGGCGAAAAGGTGCTCGCCTTCGACGGTCAGAAGCTGGCGAGCAATTACGACGTCTTCTTCGACAGGATCGTCAATATCGCCGGCGCCAAGGTGGCGCTGGTCGATGTCGGCGACGGCAACATCGACCATCTCTGCGGTCCTCCTGTGATGATCGTGTGGAAGCCGAAAGGCGGCACGGTCCAGGGCATCACGGTGGAGCAGGACGGCTGCGGCGCGCCGGCGTCGGTGACCGACAATTCCCTCTATTTCGTCCCCTATCTCTTACCGGGCGCTTCGAAGCGTGTGATGCAATGGTCGCCCCAGGACGGGCTGACGATTTCGGGCAATCTCACCTACATGCCGGACCCTGGCACGGGTTGGAAAGATGTCGACGCGTCGGAATACGAAGACATGATCGACGCCTTCCACAACGAGGCTGTCTACAGGGACGCCGAAACATTGCTCGGCAAGGACATGGCCATCCTGGCGGCCAGTTTCCTGGCCGCCGGCGGTACGAAAAAGACGGCGTCCGGCATCGTCTATTTCGACGGCTGCGCGCCGCACAATTGCGGCGGCAACCACGGGTTCATGGCGGTCGACCAGACCAACCACAAACTCTATTTCGCCCGCAGCAGCGGCAAGCCAAGGATGGATGTCTGGCCGGCAGTGGAGACGTGGCCTGCCGACATCAAGGCGGCGCTGGACAAGGCGCTTGGCTCGCCGAACTAGGCCACCATTCCGCGAAGGTGATGACGAAAACGCGAAGGCTCCTGCGCAGAGCGCGGACTGGCGTTTCGGTTTCGTCAGATCATAGCCGGCCGAAACCGAAACGCCAGTCCGCGCTCTGCGC